>PKQU01000181.1 GCA_017577925.1 Bacillota bacterium | reverse complement strand
CGGATGGCCACGGCCAGGACGCCCTGCTCCTCCAGGGCGCGGCTGACCGCCAGCGCCGCCCTGCTGCTGCCGACGATGAGCGGCACGATGGCCGATGGCCCGTCGCCCCCGGCAAGGCCGGCCGTCCGCAGCGCGGCGCGAAACCGCGCGGCAAGGGCCAGCGCCTTCTCCCGCCGCCACGACTCCTCCTGGGCCAAGCGCAGCCCGGCCAGCGAGGCAGCCAGCACCGCCGGCGGCAGGCCTGTCGAGTAGACGAGCGAGCGTGCCCGCTGCACCAGCCAGCCGATGAGCGCGCGCGAGCCGGCTACATAGGCGCCAAGGGAACCCAGGGCCTTGCTGAAGGTTCCCATCTGCACCTCCACAACGTCGGTGAGCCCAAGGGCGGCCACCAATCCGGCGCCGCGGGGGCCGAGGAGACCGGCGCTGTGGGCCTCGTCGACCATCAGCCACGCGCCGTAGCGTTCCTTGAGGGCCACCAGGTCTTCGAGGGGTGCGGCGTCGCCGTCCATGCTGAACACGGCGTCGGTGACGATCAGCTTGCGCGCCTCGCGGGGCACCTTCCTCAGCAGGTACTCCAGGTGCTCCACGTCGTTGTGGCGGTAACGCACGTGGTGGGCCCGCGACAGGACGATGCCGTCAACAATGCTGGCGTGGTTGAGCCGGTCGCTGAAGACGACGTCGCCCCGCCCCACCAGGGCCGGGATGACGCCGACGTTGGCCGCGTACCCGCTGGTGAAGACCACTGCCGCCTCCGTCCCCTTCCACCGTGCCACGGCCTCCTCCAATTCCGCCGCCAGGGGCAAATGACCGGTCACGAGGCGCGAGGCGCCGGCCCCCGTACCCCAGCGTTCGGCCGCCGCCCGGGCGGCTTCCTTCAGATCCGGGTGGTCGGCCAGCCCAAGGTAGTTGTTGGACGAAAGATTCAGAAGCCTTCGCCCGCCGCGTAGGGCGTAGGGACCGGCGTGATCGGTCACCACCAGGCGGCGGCGCAGGCCGTCCCGGTCGCAAGCGGCCAGTTCCTCGGCGAGCACAGTGTCAAGGGAAAGGCTCACCGCGCGCGTCCCTCCCCCGCGGCCTGCTTGCCCGCCGCCGGGCGGTCCAGCCACGCCTCCACCGCCGCCAGGTCGAGGTGCCGCTCGGCCCATTCCGCCGCCTCCTCCGGCTCCGGCAGGGCGGGAAGGCGCGGCAGGCGGCCGATCACCGGCACATCGCCGTAGCGCTCGATGAGGGACGGGTTGACCTGTTCGCTCACCCCGAGGGGCTCCGCGTAGCCGTTCAGCACCACCCCGGCCACCTCCAGGCCGCGCGACCGGGCGTAAAAGACCGTGAGCAGCGTGTGGTTGACCGTCCCCAGTCCCGGCCGGGCGACGACGAGCAGCGGAAAGCCCGCCTCCACGGCGAGGTCGGCCACCGTCCACCCCGGGGCAAGAGGCACGAGCAGGCCCCCGGCCCCTTCCACGAGCAGGTGGCGGTACCGGCGCGCCAGTTCCGCCAGCGCCCCGCGCACCCGGACAGGGTCGACCGACCGCCCGGCCCGCGCAGCGGCCACCTCCGGCGCCAGCGGTTCCTCGTAGGCGAAGGGGCAGACGAGGTCGGGGGGATCGTCCACCCCCGCCCACCGCGCAAGGCGCACCGCGTCGCTGGCCGGATCGCCGGGCGCATAACCGCTTTGCGCCGGCTTCATCACCCCCACATCGCGCCCGCGGCGGCGCAAGGCAGCAGCTAGGCACGCGCCGACAAAGGTTTTGCCCACGTCGGTGTCGGTTCCGGTGATGAAGAGCCCGCTCACGAACGTTTCGCCTCCTCCTCCGTCACCTCGGCAATGGCCCGGTGCAGGATGCCCAACATGGCGTCCAGTTCCTCCCGCCGGCTAGCGAGCGGCGGCATGAACACCACAACATCGCCGAGGGGCCGCGTCAGGAGCCCCAGGTCGCGCGCCCGGCGGCAGATGCGCCACCCGACGCGCCGCACGGGATCAAAGGGCTCCTTGGTGGCCTTATCGCGCACCACCTCGATGCCCACCATCAGCCCGGCCTGGCGCACGTCGCCGACGTGGGGCAGTTCCGCCACCTCTACAAGCCGGCCGGCGACGTGCGCGGCCATCCGCTGCACGTGGGCCACCAGGTCACGCTGCTCAAACAGGTCGAGGTTGGCCAGGGCCACGGCGCAGCCGAGGGGGTTGCCGGTGTACGAGTGGCCGTGGTAGAAGGTCTTCCCCTCGTGGTAATCGGCGTAGAAGGCGTCGTACACCCGGTCGGTGGTCAGCGTGGCCGCGACGGGCAAATACCCGCCGGTGATCCCCTTGCCCAGCGTGAGGAAATCCGGCGTCACCCCCTCGTGCTCGACGGCGAACATCCGCCCGGTGCGACCGAAGCCGGTGGCCACCTCGTCGCAGATGAGGAGCACGTCATGGGCCCGGCACCGCTCGGCCACGGCGCGCAGGAACCCCGCGGGCATGCGGATCATCCCCGCCGCCCCTTGCATGATCGGCTCGACGATCAGCGCGGCGATCTCCCCGGCCTTCTCTTCCAGTACCCGGTCGAGCTGGGCCAGGCAGTCGGCGGCGCAGGCTTCCGGGTCGCCCGAGGGGTGGCGGTAGACGTACGGATAGGGCACGCGGAGGGTCGGGAACAGCAGCGGCCGGTACAGGCCATGGAAGGTCTCGATGGCCCCGACGCTTACCGCCCCCAGCGTGTCGCCGTGGTAGGCGCCGGTCATCGTCACGAACCACTGCTTTTCCGGGCGACCGATGTTGCGCCAGTACTGGAAGGCCATCTTGACGGCGATCTCCACCGCCTCGGCCCCGCTGTCGGAGAAGAACACCTTCGTCAGCCCCGGCGGGGCGATGTCGGCCAGGCGCTTGGCCAGGAGCACCGCCGGCACGTTGGCGCTGCCGAGGAGCGTGGCGTGGGCCACCTTACCAAGCTGGTCAATGATGGCCTGGTTCAGCTCGGGGACGTTGTGCCCGTGCACGTTGAGCCACAGCGAGGCATACCCGTCCCAGTACGCCCTCCCGCGTACGTCGAAGAGGCGCACCCCTTCGCCGCGTTCGATGATGACGGGTTCGTCTTCGCAATAGTCCTTCATTTGCGTAAACGGATTCCACAGGTGCCGCACGTTGAATTCGCGCAGCGTCTCGTACGAAAAGGGCTGTTCCGCCACCTGTCCGCATCCTCCCGTTTGTGGTTTCGCGCGCTTCCTTCGCGGAATTGTTAACCTCATTATACGACTAGATTAACAAATCAGGCAAGAAAAAAATTCCTCGTTTGCGCAGCAAAAAAGCTGTTCGCGCCGCGGCGAACAGCTTACGTTTCGTTATGTATGGTGCGGTCGGCGAGACTCGAACTCGCACGGCCCGAAGGCCACTGCCCCCTCAAGACAGCGTGTCTGCCAATTCCACCACGACCGCACAAGATTGGTGAGCCGTGCAGGACTCGAACCTGCGACACCCTGATTAAAAGTCAGGTGCTCTACCA
>PKQU01000180.1 GCA_017577925.1 Bacillota bacterium | reverse complement strand
TGCTTCCGCTTGCGTTGAACGGACAGAATCGTTAACGTAATTAAAAAACGGGCATACGGCGAAAGGGGAAGGAACGGGAACGTGGGAACGGCGAACGTCTACGCAATGAAGCAAATGAACCGGACAACGATTCTTTCCCTGATCCGGCAATACGGTCCGATTTCGAAAAGCGAGCTAGCAGAAAAATCCAATTTGACCTTTGCGGCGGTTCACAACATCGTTTCGGAGTTGCTGGAACGGGAACTCGTACGGGAAAGCGGGTACGGTGAGTCGACGGGAGCGGGGCGAAAGCCGGTTCTGTACGAAGTGAATCCCCACGCATATGCAGCGGTCGGCGTGCACCTTGGCGTAACGCAGGTGGAAGTGGCCGTGATTGACGGAAACGGTGCGGTGTTGGCCGATTCTACCGAGGAACTGCAGGCAAACGTTCGTCCGGCCGAAGCGTTTGACATCGTGGCGGCGAGGGTCGAGGAGGCCATTGTGCGGTCAAATGTTCCCCGGAGCCGATTGCTTGGCATTGGCATCAGCGCGCCGGGGCCGCTCGATCCCGAAGCGGGCATGCTCCTTTCGCCGACGAACTTCCTGGGCTGGGAGCGGGTGCCGCTCAAAGCGCAGATCGAGGAGAAGCTCTCGCTTCCGGTGTTTGTGGAGAAAGACGCGAATGCCGCCGCGTTGGCGGAGCTGTGGTTTGGGGCCGGATCCGGTGCGCGGAACATCCTGTACGTCATGGTGGACCTCGGGATCGGAGGGGGCCTGATCGTCGACGGACGGCTATACCGGGGCCATCAGAACGTGGCCGGCGAGTTTGGCCACGGCACGATCGATCTGGATGGCCCGCGTTGCAACTGCGGGAATTACGGCTGTTTGGAGGCCGTCGCCTCCGGGGTGGCCATTGTTCGTCGGGCGGAGGAAGCGATCCGCCGCGGCGCGCCAACCCGGCTGGCGCCCCTTTATCAGGAAAAGGAGCACCTGTCCTTTGCCGATGTGGTCCAAGCCCTTCAGGAAGACGACGCCCTCGCCCATCAGCTGTTTTTGGAATCGGCGCGCTACATCGGAATCGGTCTGGCCGGGTTTATCAATTACTTTAATCCGGAAATGGTCATCATCGGAGGGCGGCTGCTTCAGGTGTGTCCGGCCATGTTCCCCGTCATTCGCGACACGGCGTATGCGCGCATGTTCCGCGTTAACGAGCAAAACGTGCGCATCGAGTTGTCCGGTCTGGGAACGAAAGGTGAAGTGGTTGGCGCGGGAACGCTGGTGTTTGAACGCACGCTGTACACCGATTTTATGGTCCCATCCTCGAATGAATAGTCGACTGCACGACGCCTGTGCGGGGGTTTTGCGCCTTACGGAACGATGGCGTTCCGAAGGCGCGTTTTTTTTTTTGGCCGGAAGGGGGCCAGAAAAGGAGTTGACCGCGGTATAAAATTAAATACAATTTAATAATAGAATGGGGTTCAGGCCCATTGAACGGCGAGTTGCCCAGGTATAAAGTTTTTATTTTTCGCCGTGATAGTCATCCAATTTTTGTATCTGTTGGCAGTTCGAGAATAGGCGGTCCGTTATTCCTATGGCAGCCTGTTTTATTTCTATATTGAGTTGAAATAATGGGGGCGCTGGATGGGCGGGAAGCGAGCCATTCTGGACCGCCGGGCGAGCGGCAAACCGAAGCGATGCGCCGTCGGGATGGCGGTGCATGGGAAAAACCAAATGATCACAAGGGAGGTCGAGAAGATGCGCGTGTGCCGATGGGGAAGGACGTGGCGGAGTTTTGTCGGATTGGTCCTCGCATTGGCCTTGCTGGTTACCGGTTGCCAAACGCAATCGGCCGATGGACCGTCCCCTTCATCCGGCGGCGGGGAGCAAAAGGTGAAGATCCGCTTGGCCACGTGGGCGCATGCCGAAGAGGCCAAAGAGCTGCAGGCCATTCTCGACCGGATCAATGCCCGGGCAAAGGGATGGGAAATCGTTCACGAACCGATTCCTAGCGACTATACCACAAAAATGCAAACCATGCTTGCCGGTGGTACGGCCCCCGATCTGTTTTGGCTGGGACAAGAGGACGTCATTCCGTACGCATCCAAGGGCGTGTTGCTGAAGCTTGACGAGTATTTGCGCGGCAATCCACATCCCGCTGCCAAGCTGGAGGATTATTTCCCATCGATTGTGCATGCGTTTACCTATGAAGGCGGTCTCTATGGGCTGCCGTGGATTGCGCAGCCGGTGGTGTTGTACTACAACAAAACCCTCTTCCAACAAGCCGGCGTCCCGTTTCCAGACGACTCGTGGGACTGGAACAAGCTGAAGGAAGCGGCGAAAAAGCTCACCCGTGATACCGATGGCGACGGGAAACCGGACGTCTACGGGTTTACCCTCAACGGGTGGCCGCCCTTTGCCATGTTCGTGTGGCAGGCGGGGGGTGACCTGATCGGGCAGGACGGGAAGACGGCCCCCATTGACTCGCCCGAGGCGCTGCAGGCGGCCGCCTTTTACCAGGAGCTGATCTACAATCCCGCTTACGCGGTGCCGGAGGATGTGATCGCCGCGCAGGGGTTTGCCGACATGTTTAAAGCCGGAAAAGTGGCCATGTTCATGGGCGGCGCCTCCGATGACCTGGATCGCGTCCCCAACCTTGACGTGGGGGTGGCGCCCGTTCCAAAGGGGCCCAAGGGGCGCACCACCTTTGCGTGGACTGCGGCCACGGTGGTGAATGCCAAGACGCCGCACGTGAAGGAAGCCATTGAGGCCCTGCTCGAGCTGACCGAGGAGATTCACCACTGGAAGATTGTCGCCCCGCGCAAATCGTTGGCCACCAAGGAGCAAATCGTCAAAGCCGAACCGCGCAAGGAAAAAGCGGCCGACGTGATCCTTGCTTCCCTGGAGACGATGCGCCCGCTGCGCATCGTTCCTCAGTACAAAGAGTTTGACCAAATCCTGTTGGAACACTACCTCGATCCGCTGTTCCACAAGAAAGCCAAACCGGAAGAGCTGGCGCCAAAGGTTCGCCAGGAACTGGAACGCGTACTCAACTGACGCGCCAGACGGTAGAGGCCGGGTGGGGAATTGGCAAGAGAACCATCGATCCCATCCGGCTTCGCCTCTTCCGGGGGATCGTTTTCTGAACCTCGCGTGGGAAGGAGGGAACGGGGTGTGGACGTGGTACCTTGATGCCTTGCGCGATTACGTGCTGACCTTTGTCCTGCTGGCGCTGGCGATGGCCGGAACCTATTGGTTGGTCCGCGCCTTGGGTGGACGGCGGGAAAGCGCGCTGGGCCTGGCGTTTGTGTTGCCGTGGGTGCTCGGTTTTTTGGTTTTTCAATTGTTTCCGCTTACGGCATCACTTTACCTGGCGTTCACCGACTACGACGTGCTGAGCGCGCCGCGCTGGGTCGGATGGGACAACTTCGTCGCGTTGTTCCACGACCCGAAATTCTGGTCGTCGCTGAAGTTTACCCTGCTGTACGCCCTCTTCAGTGTGCCCTTGGGCCT
>PKQU01000002.1 GCA_017577925.1 Bacillota bacterium | reverse complement strand
CCTGCCGCGCGCGCCGCGGAAGCCGAACGGATTGTGCGCGACGCGGGCGGAAGGCTGTAAAATCGTTCGCGTACGCTCTTCCCAACTCGATACATGAAAAATCCCCGCAAACTTCTGCGGGGATTTCTTTTCGCGATCACAATGTCCATACCGGCAACACGGCAAACGAATTCCTACGCCCACACCCCGCGCACCTCGTTGGTCTGGTCACGGCTCGGGCCGACGGAGAACAGCGACAGCGGGATCCCGGTCAACTGGGCAATCCGTTCGAGGTAGTGACGCGCATTGACCGGCAGCTCGTTCAGCGAGCGTACGCCGGTGATGTCCTCCGTCCATCCCGGCAGCTCCTCGTAGACCGGCTCGCACGCGGCCAGTACGCGCAAATTGGCCGGGAAGTGCTCGAGAATCTGCCCGTTGTATTTATAGGCCACACAGATCTTCACCGTCGGCAGGCCCGACAGCACGTCAAGGCAGTTGATGGACAGGTCGGTGATGCCGCTTACCCTCCGCGCGTGGCGGACAATCACGCTGTCGAACCAGCCGATGCGCCGCGGCCGTCCGGTCGTCGTGCCGTACTCGTTGCCCCGCTCGCGGATATAGTCGGCGATGTCGCCGTGAATCTCCGTCGGGAACGGC
The DNA here is from genome assembly GCA_017577925.1 of Bacillota bacterium. GTDB lineage: Bacteria > Bacillota > Bacilli > Calditerricolales > Calditerricolaceae > Calditerricola. The sequence continues at coordinate 33,258 of PKQU01000002.1, read as the reverse complement.
CCGTCGCCCACCCGCGTCGTGTAGGCTTTGGCCACGCCGACGACGTGGTGGATTTTCGTCGGGCCCACGCCGGCCCCGATGCATACACCGCCGGCGATGGGGTTGGACGAGGTAACGTAGGGATACGTCCCCTGGTCAATATCGAGCATCACGCCCTGGGCCCCTTCGAACAACACCCGCCGGCCCTGGTCGATGGCCTCGTTCAGCACGACGGAGGTGTCCGTGACGAAGGGACGAAGGATCTCCGCGTAATGGCGGTACTCCTCGTACACCGCGTCGAGATCGAACCCTTCCGTCTCGTACACCCGTTCCAACAGCCGGTTTTTCTCCGCCAAGTTGCGGGCCAGCTTCTCGCGGAAGACCTCTTCATCGAGCAGATCGGCGACGCGGATCCCCACGCGTGCCGCCTTGTCCATGTATGCCGGACCGATCCCCTTGCGCGTCGTTCCGATTTTGCCGGCGCCCTTGCGCTCCTCTTCCACAATGTCCAGCTTGATGTGGTACGGCAGGATAACGTGGGCGCGGTCGCTGACGTACAGATTTGTCACCGGGACGCCGTTTTCCCGCAGGTACGCGAGCTCCTCGGCAAAGGCTTTGGGGTCGATCACCATCCCGTTGCCGATCACGCACACTTTCTCCGGATAGAAGATGCCCGAGGGAATGAGGTGGAGCTTGTATTTCTTCCCGCCGAAGGAAATGGTGTGCCCGGCGTTGTTGCCTCCTTGGTAGCGGGCCACCACTTCCGCCCGCTGGGCAAGGTAATCGGTCACCTTGCCCTTTCCTTCGTCCCCCCACATCGTGCCGACGACGACCACCGTAGACACCATGCGCCACCTCCGCTGCCAGTCTCGCCTGCGGCCTTCGCGGGCCCGCTCCGGCGGAACCTCGCATCACCGCAACCTTCGCGCACGTTCAGTGTAGCAAGGGCGTAAGGCCGTGTCAACGGAAAAACGAACAATATCCACATCAAACAAAAAATCGTTCGGTATCACGACGCCTCATCCTGCGCGTACCGGCGATCCAGGCTGACAAACTTGTTGTACTCCTTCAAGAAGACCAACTCCACCTTCCCTGTCGGCCCGTTGCGCTGCTTGGCGATGATCACCTCGACAATGTTTTTGCGGTCGGTCTCTGGGTCGTAGTAGTCGTCACGGTAGAGAAAGGCCACGATGTCGGCATCCTGCTCAATCGATCCGCTCTCCCGGATGTCCGACAGGATCGGGCGCTTGTCCTGCCGCTGTTCGACGGCGCGGCTGAGCTGCGACAGGGCGATGACCGGCACGTGCAGCTCGCGGGCGATGCCCTTGAGCGAGCGGGAGATCTCGGAGATTTCCTGCTGGCGATTTTCGGCGTACCGGCTGCGCCCTTGGATCAACTGGAGATAGTCGATCACCACCAGGCTGAGCCCGCGTTCCGCTTTCAGCCGGCGCAGCTTGGAGCGGATCTCGGTCACCGTGATGCCCGGGGTGTCGTCGATGAAAATGGGCGCCTTGGACAGGGTGCTGATGGCCATCGTCAGCCGCTCCCAATCTTCCTCTTCCAGGTACCCCGTGCGCAGCTTGTGGGCCTCGAGGTTGCCCTCGGCGCACAGCATCCGCGTGACAAGCTGCTGGGCGGACATCTCCAGACTGAAGATGGCCACCGTCTCGCCGCGGATGCCGACGTTCTGGGCAATGTTGAGGGCAAAGGCCGTTTTGCCCACGCTGGGACGAGCGGCCACGATAATCAAGTCCGACGGCTGAAACCCCGAGGTCATACGGTCAAGGTCGGGATATCCGGACGCAACGCCGGTCACTTCGCCGCGGTGCGTGGCCAGAAACTCGATCTTCTCGTATGTCTCCAGCAACACATCCTTGATGGAAACGAACTGCCCGCGACTGCGCCGCTGGGAGATCTCGAGGATGTTGCGCTCGGCCTGGGAAAGAATCTCCCCCACGTCTTCCGTCTCGCCGTACCCCGTGCTGGCGATCTGGGTGGCCACGCGGATGAGCCGCCGCAGGAGGGCCTTCTCCTCCACGATCCGCGCGTAGTATTCCACGTTGGCTGCCGTGGGCACCGCGTTGGCCAGGTCGGTCAGATACGAGACGCCGCCGACCTCCTCGAGCCATTTGCGGTTTTGCAGCTCGGCCGTCACCGTGACGAGGTCGATGGGCTCTCCGCGCTCCAGGAGATCAATCATGCACTGGAAGATGCGCTGATGGGCCGTGCGGTAGAAATCCTCCGGCCGCACGATCTCCATAGCGGTGATCAGGGCCTCTTTTTCCAAAAAAACAGCCCCCAACACCGCCTGTTCCGCCTCGATGTTGTGGGGGGGCATGCGATCGAGAAACAGCTCGCTCATCGGGTCCTCGCCTCGCTTGAGGCTATCATTGGGATTCTTGCGCGCCTTATTCCTCCACGACGGTAACCGCGAGTTGAACCGTAACGTCTGGATGCAGCTTCACCGGTACCCGCACCGTGCCAAGGGCGCGAATCGGTTCGTCCAGCAGGATCTTTTTCTTGTCCACCGCCAGCCCCTGCTTGGCCAGGGTCTCGGCAATCTGCTTGCTGGTCACGGCGCCGAACAGCCGCCCGCCTTCGCCCGCCTTCGCGGCGATGGTCACCGTGGTCTTCTCCAGCTTTTCCGCCAACGCCTTGGCTTCGGCCAGCTCCTGAGCCTTGCGCTTCGCTTCGCTGCGCTTCTGCGCCTCCAGGGTTTTGAGGTTGCTTTCAGTGGCCTCAACGGCGAGCCCCCGCGGAATGAGGTAGTTGCGGGCGTATCCGTCGGAGACGGTCTTCACTTCCCCCTTCTTCCCTTGTCCCTTGACGTCCTTCAGAAAGATCACCTTCATGATCCTTTCCCCCCTTCATCGGCCACGGTTTCGGTTATGGCCTGTTTCAAGCGCTCGACGGCTTCGTCGAGGGACGTGTTTTTGAGCTGCGCGGCGGCGCTGGTCAGATGCCCGCCCCCGCCCAGCTTCTCCATGATCACCTGGACGTTGATGTCGCCCAGGGAACGGGCACTGATGTGCACCGTGCCGTCGCCCTTGTCGTTGACCACAAAGGATGCGCGCACACCGTTGAGGTTCAGGAGCTCATCGGCAGCCTGCGACATGACGAGGTGGGCATAGCGATCGTTCGTCCGGCAGGTGCAGAGGGCGATGTTGCCGGGCAACATCTGCGCGCTTTTGATGATTTCCACCCGCTTGGTGTACAACTCCAGGTCCTCTTTCAGCAGGTGCTGAACAAAGGTGGGGTCGGCACCGAGGCGGCGCAAGAACGACGCTGCCTCAAAGGTGCGCGCCCCGGTGCGCACGGAAAAGCTGCGCGTGTCGACGACGATCCCGGCCAGGAGGGCGGACGCCTCCAGCCGATCCATGGTCAGCTGGTCGCTCTGGTACTGCAGAAGCTCCGTCACCAGCTCGCAGGTTGACGAGGCGTACGGCTCCATGTAGAACAGCACGGGGTGGTCCACAAACTCTTCTCCCCGGCGGTGGTGATCGATCACCACCACGCGGTTCATCGCCTCAAGCAGCTCCGGTGCCATGACCATGGACGGGCGGTGGGTGTCGACGACGACCAGGAGCGACCAGGACGTGGCCAGATCGAAGGCTTGGTCCGGCGAAACGAAGCACCGGTGGAGCGCCTCGTGCTTGGCCACCTCGTCCATCAGCCGCTCGATCGCCGGGTTTACCTCGTCGAGGACGATGTAGCCGTCCCGGCCGACCGCCTGAACCATCTTGAGCACGCCAATGGCCGCGCCGACGGCGTCCATGTCCGCATGGCGATGGCCCATGATGAGGACGTTCTCGCTTTCCAGGATCAGGTCGCGCAGGGCGTGGGAGATCACCCGCGCCCGTACACGGGTGCGCTTCTCCACGGCGTTGGTTTTCCCGCCGTAGAAGACGATGCGCTCCCCACGGCGCACCGCGGCCTGATCGCCGCCACGCCCGAGGACGATGTCCAGTGTCGACTGGGCCAGCTGCCCGAGTTTGGCCAGCGACTCCTCCTCGGTCGCCACGCCGATGCTGAGGGTAAGGGGGATCTTGTTGCCCACGTGCAGTTCGCGCACGGTGTCGAGGATGTCGAAACGGGTCTGCTCCAGCTTGCTCAAGATGGCTTCGTTTAACACGGCAAAAAATTTGTCCGAGGCGAACCGGCGCAGGTAGAGATCATGGGCGCCGGCCCATTCCGTCAAGGCCGCCGTCACCGTCGACAGCAGCATGCTCCGCTGCTGTTCATCCATCCCCTGGGTCACTTCGTCCAGGTTGTCGAGATGAATGATGGCGAACACCGGCCGCTGGTCGCGATACCGCGTTTTCAGCCGGCACAGCTCGGTGATGTCGGTAAGGAGCACCATGCGCTCCTCGGGACGGACGGTCAGCTCATAGATGCGATCGTGAACGGAAAGCTCGTGAACCCCCGGTCGCGTCCAGTCCACCTGGTCCCCTACCGGCAACAGTTCCTCCAACGCCTCCCCGATCACGCGTTCCCGACCAACCAGGCGGGCAAAGGCCGGGTTGGCCCACTCGAGTTTGCGCGCATCGCTGTACAGCGCGACGCCAATCGGGAGGGTGGACAACACATCGTCGCCGGCTTTCTTCACGCGGTACTGAATCGTTTCCAGATAGGCTTTCAAATCGGCCTGAAACGCGCGCTCGGCCCGCGACACGAACAGCGCCAACGCCACGGTGGCCGCCAAGCCGATTACGCCCACCATCCAGTTGTAGAAAGTGAGGAGGACGCAGAGCGACAGGCACAAGAGCACCGCCAGACGCATGTGCATCCCGTGCCATCGCTGAAGCAAGAACCTTGGCATGGCTGTTCAACCCCTAGCGACGGATCACGTCCCGCATGCGGGTGGCCAAATCCACAATGCCTGCTAAACTCAGTATAAGAGAGAGGTACGGGAAAAGAAACAAAAGGATGACGACCGCGCGGGCCACCCACGGGCTCCACCCCCGGGCATCGGCGAGGAAAAAGACCAGCGACAACCCTTGCACGATGAACAGCATCGACAGCAGCGCTTGCCCGTTCCACGCCACGTTGGCCAGCCACGCCACATCGCGCACGCCGGGGATGAACAGCAAGACGGCCGACGCCAGATAGTAGTAAAGGAGCGAACGCGGAAGGCGCCAATCCTTCAAGGGGGCAAGCCGCCGCGCGGGAACGCCCAGTCGGCGCAACACATGACCGGCAGCCCACTGGTTGACCAGCGCCACCGTTGCCGCGCTCATCAGCAATATGGACGGGATGAGCTGGTGAAGCCACTGTTCCGTCTCACGCCATACGGCCGCTTGGCCATCGACGTTCACGCCCGCCCGCTCCACCATCTGTTCCGCTGCGCGCAGGCTTTCCCGCATCAGCGCGTCAAACTGCTCCACCAGATTGATTCCGAAGAACATGGCCAGGGCGACGAACAACACCAGCATGCTGGCCAATGCCGCCAAAAAGGCCAGCAGAACCGCCTGTTCCGCCGGGCGGCGCTTCCGGTGCGCGCCACCCAATGCCGCACCGACCGCGCCGGCGAACACGGCCCCCAGCACTGCGGGCAGGCCGAATAGGAACGCGGTAAGCGGCACGGCTACCGCGGCCACCCATAGCGAGGGCTTCCATCCCTGCCGGGCGGCGTAAACGGCAAAGGGCAGCGGAAGCAGGAGCGACAAGAACAGGCCGAGGGGCGTGTACGCCGACAGCGCCAGCATCACCACGTACAGCGCCAGGGCCACCGCACCCTCGGCAACCCCGCGAACCGACATCCCCACGCTGGTCACCTCAACAACCCGAAAAAAATAGGGAAAAAGGGACACCGCTGTGCCCCTTTTTCCGCCGGTTATTCCACTGTGTACGGCAACAGCGCCATTTGACGCGCGCGCTTGATCGCTTTCGTCAACATGCGCTGGTATTTTGCCGACGTTCCCGTTACGCGGCGCGGCAAAATTTTGCCGCGTTCGCTGATAAACTTCTTCAACAGGTCGACGTCCTTGTAATCGATTTTCTCGATCTTGTTCACCGTAAAGTAGCACACTTTTTTGCGCTTGTGGCGACGACCGCGAGCCATATCCGTCCCTCCTTTCCCACCGGAGACGATTAAAACGGCAAATCGTCGTCAGAAATGTCGATCGGTTGGCTATCCCCGGCGAAGGGATCGTCGTCGAACCGGGTCGAACGCCGCTCCGGCGCCTCAAGGGCGTCCATTCGACCGCCCTGCGCCGCCGCGTTCGATTCAAGGAAGCGCACGTTGTCGGCCACCACCTCGGCCACCTTGACGCGGCGCCCTTCCTGGTTTTCAAAGGTGCGGATCTGCAGGCGTCCTTCCACGGCCACCAGCCGCCCCTTCCGCAAGTACTGGGCGCACGTTTCGGCCAGCTGCCGCCACACGACGATGTCGATGAAATCGGTCTCGCGCTCCCCCTGCTGGTTGGTGAACGGCCGGTTCACCGCCAGCGAAAATGACGCGACGGCCACCCCGCTCGGCGTATACCGCAGCTCCGGGTCGTGTGTCAGGCGCCCGATCAGAATGACCCGGTTCAACATCCCCGATCCCTCCATCCCCAGGGTTCTCTGCCGAACTTGGCCAACGCCCGCCGGCGGATTACTCGTCTTCGCGCACGATGAGATGGCGCAGGATGCCGTCGGTGATCTTGAGCACGCGATCGAGCTCCTTCACCGTTTCCGGGCGGCCCTGGAATTTCATCACCACGTAGTAGCCTTCCCGGTACTTCTCAATTTCGTACGCCAGCCGCCGTTTTCCCATCGGCTCCACGCTGGTGACTTCCCCGCCGTTCTCGTTGACCAGCGTACGGAACTTCTCGACGAGTTCCTTCGTCCGCTCCTCGTCGAGGTCCGGGCGCACGATGTACATCACTTCGTATTGCCGCATGCCGTTCACCTCCTTGTGGACTGACGGCCCCTTTCCGCCGAAAGGAGCAAGGAGTGTCTTGTCTTCACTTACGCTACATCAGTGTAACAGAAAAAGGAGGGCGACACAAGATTGTCGTCCGACAACCGCCGGCGGGAATCCCCGGAACCGCCCTCCGCCGGTTACACGTTAAACCGGAAATAGACCACGTCGCCATCCTGCATCACATAGTCCTTGCCCTCCAGGCGCAGAAGGCCTTGCTCCCGTGCCTGCGCCATTGAACCGGCGCGCACCAGATCGTCGTACGCCACCACCTCGGCGCGGATGAACCCGCGTTCGAAGTCGCTGTGGATGACGCCGGCCGCCTGGGGCGCCTTGGTCCCCTCGCGGATGGTCCAGGCCCGCACCTCTTTCTCCCCGGCGGTAAAAAAGGTGATCAGGCCGAGGAGGCGGTATGCGGCGCGAATGAGGCGGTCGAGGCCCGACTCGGCCAGCCCCAGCTCGGCAAGGAACAGGTCGCGATCCTCCCCGTCGAGCTCGGCAATCTCCGCCTCCACCTTGGCGCTGATGACGATCACCTCGGCCCCCTCTTCCGCCGCGCGCTGGCGCACCTGGGCCACGTACGGGTTGGCGTCGGCTCCCGCCGCCTCCGCCTCGCTGACGTTGGCCACATACAAGACCGGCTTGCTCGTCAGGAGATGCAACTCGCGCAGCGCCAGCCGCTCCTCGTCGGTAAGGGCCAGGCTCCTTGCCGGCTGACCGCTCTCCAAATGCGCCCGCAACCGTTCGAGAAGCGCGTACATCTCCTGCGCCTTTTTCTCTCCCGTCTTCAACTGGCGCTTGGCCCGCTCCAGGCGCTTGTCCACCGTTTCCAGATCGGCCAGGACCAGCTCCAGGTTGATCGTTTCCATGTCGCGCAGCGGATCGACGCTGCCGGCAACGTGGGTGATGTTGGGGTCGTCGAAGCAACGCACGACGTGGCAGATGGCGTCCACCTCACGAATGTGCGCCAGGAACTTGTTGCCCAGTCCTTCTCCCTGGCTGGCCCCCTTCACCAGCCCGGCAATGTCCACAAACTCAAAGGTCGTGGGAACGGTGCGTTGCGGGTGGAACATCTCCGTGAGGACCCGCAACCGCTCGTCGGGCACGTCCACCACGCCGACGTTCGGGTCGATGGTGCAGAACGGGTAGTTGGCCGCTTCGGCCCCCGCCCGTGTGATAGCATTGAACAGCGTCGACTTGCCGACATTGGGTAAGCCGACAATCCCCGCGCGCAAACCCATCGATGTCACTCCTTCTCGCAAGGTCACGGCATCAGTATAGAAGGCTGGACCGGCCATGGCAAGGTGCGCCCGCGCAGTACCCCAACACAGTGAACACCCCCGCTTACAGGGCATCGGGGGTGTTCTTCGGCACCAGCACGCGCTTCAATTTCCGCTCAAACTTCAGACGGGGCATCAGCACGCTGTGGCCGCAGCCCCGGCACTTGATGCGGATGTCCATCCCCATGCGGATCACTTCCCACTCGTTCGTTCCGCAGGGATGGGGTTTTTTCATTTCCACTATGTCACCCAGTCCGAACCGCTTGCGCTCCATGGCACTCGGCCTCACGCCTGCACGTTGGGCCCGCACCTCCCGGCTTGCCTGTGTTTTGGCCTGATTGGGGTTCATTATACCCCAGGGTGTGGCCACGTGTCACGCCTGTGGAGACGTACGCTGAACCATAACCATGTGCGGCTGCAGGATGGGGATGCCGTGTCGGTCAAAGGCCTCTTTGATCATCTGCCGCATCGCGCGGGCCACGGCAAATTGCGTGTTGGGCTTGCACTCGGCCACCACCCGGAGCATCATCCCCGAGGGACTAAACTGCTCGACCCCGAGGACCTCCGGTTTGGCAACAAGATCCGAAAGCTCTCGATGGGCCTGTTCGAGAACCTCCTCGCGCAGCACGCGCATAGCCTTGTCCACGTCGATGTCGTACGCCAGGCCCACGTCGACCACGGCCAGGGCGTTGGCCACGGAGAAGTTGGTCACCTCGGTGATGCGCCCGTTGGGGATGATGTGCACCTCGCCGGTCCAGCTGCGGATTTTCGTCACGCGAAGCCCCATTTCGATTACGGTGCCCTTGTACTGGCCGACCTGGATGACATCGCCAACGGCAAACTGGTCCTCGAAAATGATGAAAAAGCCGGTGATCACGTCACGCACAAGGTTCTGCGCGCCAAAGCCGACAGCCAGTCCCACCACACCGGCGCCCGCCAGAATGGGGCGCAGGTCAAATCCCAACTGCCCGAGCACGAGCAGCATCGCCAGGAAATACAGCGTATAGGTGGCAACGTTGACCATCAACGAGGCCATCGTGCGCAGACGCCGTTCGTTGATGGCGATGCGCCCCTTGTCCCGTTGTTCAACGAGGCGCTCGATCACCGTGCGGGCCAGGCGAACAGCCAAATGCGTGCCGACAAGGATGGCCAAGATCTTCACGCCGACCGTGACCACGTGCAACCACAAGTCGGGATTGGCCACCGCGGCATGGAGCGAGCGAAACAGCTTCTGATACCACGCATCAAATTGCGTCCATTGCTCCACCGCCCAATCCATGTGGCTGTTCCCCCTCCGCAGAAGCATGCGCTTCCCCGCAACCGGCCTAGGTCGGCCGCTTCGTCTCTAATGCTAGCGGATAGGCCAGCACCCGCGCAAGCAGCGCCAAATTGCACAGGCCGAAAAGCGGATAGAAGATGGCGACGAGGCGGGCAAATCCGAACTGGCTCACCAGAGCCACCAATACCGTGAGCACCAGGGCCACCGCCGCCGGTGAACGTCCCGTGCTTTCGGACAGCCGTCTGGTCAACCCGTAGACTCCGCTGATCGCTGTGGTGAAGAGGGCCAGCCACAAGACGGCGGTGACGACCAGGGCCGCCTGCGGGGGCAAGAAACGGGCCAACCAAAACAGGGGGATGTCCATCGCCTCCATCTCCGGGCCGGAATTCAGCAGCGCAGCGTTGTACAGCAGGGCCAGCCCGGCGAGCACCACATAGCTCGTCCCGGCGGCCACCGCAATCTCCCCTGTTCGCCGGATGGACGCGCCGAGCTGGGCGAGAACGGCAATCAAAGGCGACACATTCAAGGCAGCGTACACCACCGCCGAACCCCACACGGGCAGGGAGACCGGCGGAGGCGCCGGCTGCAACGGCGCATTCCACAGCGCAATGCTCACCACCGCGCCCAGCACCCCAATGAGCAGCGGGGTGACGATCAGGTTGATGGCCAGCACGCCAGTGAGGCCCAAACTGACCATCACCCACACCAGCACCGCGATGACAACGACCCCCCATCGGTATGTGCCACCCCACTGGGCCACCGTGACGCCGCTGCCCGCAAACATGACCGCGCTGAGGGAAAACCAATGGGCCAGCAACATCCCCTCGCAGAGGCGCGCCCACCACGGTCCCATCAGCGCCGTCAACACCGAGCGGGCCCGCCCGTCCCCAACCCGCTGGCCCAATCGCAACAGAAGCGCGCACGCGGTGACAAACAGGGCCATGGCCAACAGAATGCCCGCAGCCCCGGCGGGCCCATAGGAGGCGAAAAACTCCCAAATTTCACGCCCCGACGCAAATCCAGCCCCGATGGTCGTGCCAATGATGGTACAGCCGATGGATAGACCACGCTTCCACACCCCAACCCCTCCCACAAGCCGGCCCCACCTCCAGCGGTGTGCGCAGGTATATCCAGTGCGTTTCCGCTGTATACTGGGAATACTACCCTTTTTCCGGAGGGCACCATGAAACCACTTCGCAACGCGCTGGAGCGCCGTTTCCCTGTAAAGGTGGACTACCTCGACGAACGGGCCGTGGACTGCTTATCCCATCACCTGCTGCACACATTTATGCAGGATGTCCGACAAAAAGAACTGATTATCCTGTGCATCGGTACCGACCGGTCAACCGGCGACGCCCTGGGTCCCCTGGTCGGCAGCAAACTGGCGCGCCACCTCCCGGCCCCTATCCCGGTGTACGGCACGCTGGACCACCCTGTCCACGCTGTCAACCTGGTGGAAACCATCGGCCGCATTTCCCGCACCCACCGCGACCCGTACATCCTCGCCCTTGATGCCTGTCTCGGCCAATTCCAGCATGTCGGAACCATTACCCTCGACGAGGGACCGGTGAAACCCGGTGCCGGCGTACAGAAAAACCTTCCGCCCGTCGGTTCCCTCCACATGACCGGCATCGTCAACGTCGGCGGGTTTATGGAATACTTCGTCTTGCAAAACACACGCCTGTCGGTGGTGATGAAAATGGCCGACGTGATGGCGGAAGCCATCCTCCACGCCGTCCGCCGCTGGCAACAAAAAGAGACTGCCGCTCTCTCCTAACGGCAGCCTCTTTCTTTTTTCTCCCGCTCGCGAGAATCCGCTTTTCGTCAGAGCACCTTGAGCGCGCGCGGCAACACCTGGGCGGTCCACGTAGCGGCTACGGTGAGCTCGCCATCCAAGTGACCCGGCAACGGACGCGCCAGACGCAAGCGAATCTCCTTGCCCCGCAACAGGGTGATGGCCGCATCGTCGATGTGCCGGCCCCGAAACACGCGCGGAAACAACCGCAGCAGGCGGCCCGCACCGATTCCGCTCACCACGCACACATCCAGCTGGCCATCGTCGCCGGCGGCAAGGGGACAAATGTTCATGCCGCCGCCATAGAACGGCAGGTTGCTTATCGCCACCAGCCAGGTACGGGGAAACCGCAAGGCGCGACCGTCCACGTCGAGGGTTGCGGACAGCGGTTCATAGCGGGCCAGCACGTGCAACAGGCCGACGACGTAGGCCGCTTTTCCGATGCGCAGCCAATTGAGCCACCGCTTGTACGGCGACCGGTTGACCACCGCCGCCACCGTGCCGTCAAGTCCAATGCCCGCCGCATTGACCACGATCTCGCCGTTGACGCGAACGAGGTCGAGGGAACGCACGTGGAAGGCGCACAACCGGTTCCAGGCCGCGGCGGGTTCATCGGGAATCTTCAAGGCGCGGACAAAATCGTTCCCCGAACCGGCCGGCACACAGCCGAGCGGCACGCCCGTCTCCCACATGCCATTGACCACCTCGTGCACCGTACCATCGCCGCCGATGGCCACCACCGCTCTCACCCCGCGCCGCACCGCTTCTCGGGCCAGGGTGACCGCCTCACCCGGTCGCTGGGTGATCCACGCGCGGTACGGCACCTTCGTGCACACCAGCAGCCGTTCGAGGGCGCACCACACCTGCCTGCCGCGTCCACCTCCGGCCAGCGGATTCACCACAAAGCCCCATGGTCGCTCGTACACCGATTCAGAACCCCAGTCCCTCACGGATCACCCGAAACCCCGCTTCCACAACCGGCAGCACGGGCACGCTCAGGACAGCGATGACCAGCGCCGGCAACAGGTTGCCCACACGAATTCTTTGTAGGCCCAACAGGTTGATGCCTATCCCCGCAATCAACAAGCCCCCAACCGCCGTCAGCTCCCCAACCATGGCCTGCAGCATCGCATCCGGCACGATGGCGGCGACGGCGTGGGCGCTGAGGGCGATCACCCCCTGGTAGACCAACACGGCCACCGCCGCGAAGATGACGCCGATGCCCATCGTCGCGCTGAACATAACCGCCGTAATCCCATCGAGGGCCGCCTTCAGGTACAGCACCGCATGGTTCCCGCGCAAGCCGCTCTCCAACGCCCCCAGCACGGCCATCGGGCCAATGCAGTAGACCAGCGCCGCGGTCACAAAGGCGGTGGCGATGTCCCCCCGTCCCCGTCCGAACCACGCTTCCAACCGGGCTCCCGCCTGCTGCAGCCGATCTTCCAGGCGCAACCCCTCGCCGATGGCCCCGCCGATCACCAGGCTGGCAATCACCACAAGGGGCCGATCCATCTCCAGCGCCATTTTGAGCCCGATCACCGCCACCGCCAACCCCAACCCGTGCATCAACGTTTGGCGAAGACGCTCCGGCATCCCGGAAAACCAAACCCCCACCACGGCTCCGGCGACAATGGAAAGGGCATTCACCACTGTTCCCCATAGCGCCATCCTCCATACCTCCGTCCGCTCCCCGCGGTCTGGTCTCCCGTCCGCTCCTCGTCAGGAAAAGGCTTCGGCAATCTCGCGCACGGCTGCCGCCAGCGCCTCCACGTCATCGGGGCCGTTAAAGTAGCCGAAGCTGGCCCGCACCGTCCCCCGGTCACCGGTCCCGACCGCTTCGTGGCCGAGGGGACTGCAGTGGAAACCGGCGCGCACCGCAATCCCATATTCGCGATCCAAAATGGCGGCCACCTCCGCCGGATCGACGCCGGAGACCGTAAACGAAACCACGCCAACCCGTTCAACCGAAGGAGGAGGCCCGTACACACGCACGCCGGGAATGGCCCTCAGCCGCTCGATTGTCTCCCGCGCCAGCCCCCATTCGTGGCGGTGAATGGTTTCCACGCCCGTGGCCAACACAAATTTGACCCCCTCGAGCAGCCCGGCAATGCCTGGGGTGTTGAGGGTTCCGCTTTCGTAGCGTTCGGGGCGAACCGCCGGTTGGTCAATGTCTTCAGAATGGCTGCCCGTGCCCCCATGCAGGAGCGGTTCGAGGTCCAGGTCGGGGGCGGCATACAATCCGCCCGTCCCTTGGGGCCCATACAGTCCCTTGTGCCCGGGGAAGGCCAACAGGGCAATGTTCATGGCCGTCACGTCGATGGGCAACACACCGGCCGTTTGCGAGGCATCCACCAGCAGCGGAATCCCGCGCGGTCGCAAGCGCTCGCCGATGTCCGCCACCGGTAGAATCACACCGGTCACGTTGGAAGCGTGGGTGACGGCGACCAGCCGCGTGTTTGGCCGAAGCGCGGCGAGAAAGTCGTCGGCGGCAAACAAGCCGTCTTCCCGGGGCGGCACATACGTCACCTCCACCCCCCGCGTGCGGCGCAGATGCTCAAGCGGGCGGCGAACCGAATTGTGCTCCACGGCCGAGGCCACCACGTGATCCCCCGGGCGCAGGTACCCCTTCAGGGCCTGGTTCAAGGCCTGTGTCGCATTGGCAAAAAAGAAAAGGTCACGGGGATCGCGCACGCCAAAGAGCCGCGCCAAATAAGTACGAGCCTGGGCCACCACGCGGGCGGCCTTTTGCGCCAGCTCGTGCCCACCGCGCCCGGGATTGGCGGCAAAGGCCTCCACACACGCCTTCATCGCCTCGGCAACGCCCGGCGGCTTGGGCCACGTCGAGGCGGCATTGTCCAGATAGCGGATGGTGCGCGTCATCCTGCCCCTCCTTCCGCCCACGAAATTCCTTCCTCACTCGGCGCTCCGGCCCACGATTAACGCCACAATGCGGTCCAGGTCCTCCCGCGACAGGTACTCGATTTCGATTTTGCCCCTGTGTTGCATTTGCCGAATCTTGACCGCCGTGCCGATATGCGCGCGCAACGCATCTTCGTACCGTGCCACCACCGGATCGCGATCCGCTTTCACCGCAGCCCTCCGCTTGCTCTGCGCCCTCTCCTTCGCCGCGCGCAACCGCTGCACGCGCGCTTCCAGTTCGCGCACGCTCCACTGTTCGCGGACCGCCTGCTTGGCCAGCTCCATCCGCGTGGCGTCGTCCTCCACGCCAAGGAGGGCGCGGGCATGACCCATGGACAATGTTCCACGTGAAACATCGTCCTGGATCACCTTGGGCAACGTGAGCAGGCGCAAGAAGTTGGCCACGTGGGGGCGGCTCTTGCCCACCTTTTGCGCCAGTTCCTCCTGTGTCAGCTTGAAGGTTTCCATGAGCTTCTGGTACGCCTGCGCGATTTCAATGGGGTTGAGGTCTTCCCGCTGCAGGTTTTCGATCAGCGCAACCTGCATCACCTGTTCTTCCGTGAACACCTTGATGACGGCCGGAATCTTCGTCAAGCCGGCCAACTTCGCCGCCCGCCAACGCCGCTCCCCGGCCACGATATCGTAACCCTTGATGCCCTTCCGCACGATGATCGGCTGGACGACGCCATGCTCACGAATGGATTGGGCCAGTTCCGCAAGGGCCGCCTCATCAAACACCCGGCGCGGCTGGTAGGGATTGGGCCGGAGCTCGTCGATGGGGATCTCGGTGATCGTGTCATGCTCATCGGTATTGAGCTGGGGAATCAGGGCCTCCAATCCTTTGCCCAGCCGCTTAGCCACGCTCGATCACTTCCTTCGCCAGCTCCATGTACACTTCCGCCCCCCGACTCTTCGGATCGTAGGTGATAATGGGCTGGCCATGGCTCGGCGCCTCGCTCAAGCGCACATTCCGTGGGATGATCGTGCGGTAGACCTTGTCCTTAAAATACTTTTTCACTTCTTCGATCACCTGCAGCCCCAAATTGGTGCGCGCGTCGAGCATGGTCAAGAGGACGCCTTCGATGCGCAGGTCGGGATTGAGGTGTTTCTGCACCAGACGAATCGTGTTGAGCAGCTGGCTCAGCCCCTCCAGGGCGTAATATTCGCACTGAATGGGAATGATGACCGAGTCGGCCGCCGTCAGCGAGTTGACGGTTAGAATGCCCAATGAGGGCGGACAATCGATCAGAATGTAGTCATAGCGGTCTTGCACCACGCCGAGGGCCTTGCGCAGCCGCACCTCCCGCGAGATCACCGGTACAAGCTCAATCTCGGCTCCCGCCAGTTGAATGGTGGCCGGAATGACGTCAAGGCCCTTAAGGTTAGTCGGCAGAATGGCATCCAATGGATTGATGTCGTTGATGAGCACATCGTAGATGCAGTACTGCACATCGGCCTTGTTGATGCCGATGCCGCTCGTGGTGTTGCCCTGCGGATCGATGTCAACAAGGAGCACCTTCTTCCCCAACGTGCTCAGGCACGCGCCCAGGTTGACGGACGTTGTCGTCTTCCCCACACCGCCCTTCTGGTTGGCCACGGCTATGATCTTGCCCATCCCCGCTCTCCGGTCTCCTTTCCGAAACGCTTGAAGTGTCCCAGTAGGATCCGTCCCCATTTTACCGTACGGATGATCCGAAACGAAGAAAAAGCGACGCATCCGGTCGCTTTTTCGCTATTTCCCGGGTCGGTTCTTGGGAATGCGGATGATGAATTGGTAATACTCTTCGCCGTCCTCCTCGTTCGTCTCAATGGGAAGTCCCGATTGCAAGACAAGGTCGATCGACTGCCGCAGGGTGTTGATGGCCAAACGCAGGTCGCGCGAAAACGCCTTCCGCTTGGCTCTGGGCCGGCGCGCGGTCCTGCCCAGCAATGCCGCGACGCGCTGCTCGGTCTGCTTCACGTTGAGCTCCTTGTCCAAAATCTCCTTCAACACCTTCAACTGCAGCGCTTCATCCTTCAACGGCAACAGCGCGCGCGCGTGGCGCTCCGTGATCTTCCGCTCCAACAGGGCCCGTTGCACCGGCTCGGGAAGCGAAAGGAGGCGCAGCTTGTTGGCGATGGTTGACTGGCCCTTGCCAAGGCGCTGGGCCAAGCTCTCCTGGGTCAGGCCGTGCAACTCGATCAGCTGCTGATAGGCGGCCGCTTCCTCAATGGCTGTCAACCCTTCCCGCTGCAGGTTTTCGATCAGGGCGGCCGAGGCGGCCTGGGCATCGGTCATCTGCCTCACGATGGCCGGAATGGTGGCAAGGCCGAGCTTCTTTACCGCCCGCCAGCGCCGTTCCCCGGCAATCAATTCGTAGCGGCCGTCCTTTTCCCGGACTACGATGGGCTGAATCACGCCATGGGTGCGAATGGTCTGGCATAATTCCTCGATCTTCTCATCATCAAACACCGTACGGGGTTGAAACGGATTGGGTTCGATTTGATCGACCGGCAGCTGACGCACTTCTTCCGCGTTGGTTTTCTCGGCGAAGCCAAACCACCGCGTGAGCTGGTCCCGCATCTCTGCACCACCTACCGTGTAATTCACCCCGTTACCTATTCGGCGCCCCGTCTTGAAATTCCTTTTGCCGGTAGCAGCTGCCCGCGCTGTTCCACGTGAAACATCGGGGCCTTCTCCCTCAGCGAAGGGGTTTTTTCTCCGGCACGCCCGGCTTGCGCGGATAGGCCGAAGGCGTTGGCGCACGCTTGGCGATAAACAGGAGGGTTCGTCCTCCGCCATTGGCCGGCAACGTGAAGCGCTCGATCCGTTCCAGTGCTCCGCCCAAGGCGACAAGGGCAGTCTGCGCTTCTTGCACCTCTTCTTCCACGTCGGCCCCCTTCATGGCAACAAACAGACCGCCCACGCGGACAAAGGGCAGACACAGCTCGCTGAGCACATTCAATCGCGCCACCGCGCGCGCGATGGCCATGTCATACCGCTCGCGGTGCGCGGGATCGCGCCCCACCGCCTCCGCCCGGCCGTGGATCAGGGTCACGCCGGTAAGGCCCAGCTGGCGCACCGCCTCCTCCAAAAAGGCAATCCGCTTCTTGAGGGAATCCACGATGGTGAGGGCCAGGTGCGGAAAGCGAAGTTTAAGGGGCAGGCCGGGAAAACCTGCCCCACTGCCGATGTCCACCAGCGACGAGATCCCGGAGAAGTCCACGTGGAAGGCGGGCGTCAGCGAGTCGTAAAAGTGCTTCAGCGCCACACCTTCCGGATCGGTGATCGCCGTCAAGTTGACGCGTTCATTCCATGCCACCAGCAGGCGATAGTAGCGATCAAAGGCCTCCCGCTCGGCCGCGGTAAGCGTCCACCCGCGCTCGGCGAGTGCTTCCGTCAAGTCAAAGGCCATGCCCCTACGCCCCTTTTTTCCGCTGTTCCAGATAGACCAAGAGAACGGAGATGTCGGAAGGGTTGACGCCGGAGATGCGCGACGCCTGCCCGATGTTGAGCGGGCGAATCTTGCTCAGCTTCTCCCGCGCTTCATAAGCCAACCCCGGAATTTTAAAGTAATCGATGTCCGGCGGGATGCGCTTGGCCTCCAATTTGCGCATGCGCTCTACTTCGGCCATCTGCTTGGCGATGTAGCCGGCGTACTTGACCTGGATCTCCACCTGCTCCGTGACCTCCGGCGGCAGCTCGTGGGGCGGCGGCGCCAGTTCGGCGATGTGCGCATAGGTCACCTCCGGCCGGCGCAGCAGCGTCTCGAGGGAGGTCACGTTTTGGATCTCCGTCGTCCCCAGGGCTCTCAGCTTCTCCTGTGTGACTGCATCGGGCCGCAGCGTTGTCTCGCGCAACCGCGTCAGTTCCTCCTCGATAAGCTGCTTTTTCCTCAGAAAACGGCGATAGCGCTCCTCGGAGATGAGCCCGATCCGATACCCAAGCTCGGTCAGGCGCAGGTCGGCGTTGTCGTGACGCAGAAGGAGGCGGTACTCGGCACGCGACGTGAGCAGGCGGTACGGCTCGTTGGTCCCCTTTGTCACCAGGTCGTCGATCATCACACCGATGTACGCCTGCGATCGGTCGAGAATTACCGGCTCTTTTCCCTGCACCTTGCGCGCGGCGTTGATGCCAGCCATGAGGCCCTGCCCGGCCGCCTCCTCGTATCCCGACGTCCCGTTCAGCTGCCCAGCAGTGAACAGGTTTTCCACGAGCTTTGTCTCCAGCGACGGCCACAGCTGCGTCGGCAGGATCACGTCATACTCGATGGCGTAGCCGGGACGCATCAGCTCCGCCTTCTCCAGCCCGGGGATGGTGCGCAGGATCTCCAGCTGCACATCCTCGGGCAGGCTGGTGGACAGTCCCTGCACGTACACCTCTTCCGTGTTTCGCCCCTCCGGCTCGAGGAAGATCTGGTGGCGCGGCTTGTCGGCAAAGCGCACCACCTTGTCCTCGATGGACGGACAGTAGCGCGTCCCGATGCCCTCGATCATCCCCGAATACATCGGCGCACGGTGGAGGTTGGCCTGGATGATCTCGTGGGTCCGGGCATTCGTGTAGGTCAACCAGCAGGGCAACTGCTCCTCCACCGGGACGAAGCTCGTCGTCTCATAGGAAAACGCCAGCGGCCCCGGATCCCCCGGCTGGATCTCCGTCTTGCTGTAATCGATCGACGGGCCGTAGAGGCGCGGCGGGGTCCCCGTTTTGAAGCGAGCCAGCTCAAATCCCAGCTCCATCAAGTTTTCCGACAGCCGGTTGGCCGGCTGCATGTTGTTGGGCCCGCTCTCATAGGACAGGTCGCCGATATACACCTTGCCGCGCAGGTACGTTCCCGTGGTGAGCACAACGGCCTTGGCACGGTACTCGGCACCGGTGCGTGTCACCACGCCGGTGCACACGCCGTTTTCGACGATCAGCCGCTCCACCATCGCCTGGCGGAGCGTCAGGTTGGGCGTCCGCTCCAGCGTCCGTTTCATCTCGCGCATGTAGAGCGCCTTGTCGGCCTGGGCCCGCAGCGCGCGGACGGCCGGTCCCTTGCCGGTGTTGAGCATGCGCATCTGGATGTACGTCTTGTCGATGTTGCGCCCCATCTCCCCACCGAGGGCATCGATCTCCCGCACCACGTGCCCCTTGGCCGGCCCCCCGATCGACGGGTTGCACGGCATGAGGGCAATCGTGTCCAGGTTGAGCGTGAGCACCAAGGTCCGGCACCCCAGCCGGGCAGCGGCGAGCGCCGCCTCGCACCCGGCGTGCCCGGCCCCGACAACGATCACGTCGTATTCCCCGGCAAAATAGGTGGTCGTCATGCCCATCCCTCCTTTTTCCGCGTCCCGCTGCGGCGCCGCGTCACTTGCCGAGGCAGAACTGGCGGAAAATCTGGTCGATCAGCTCGTCCGACGCCGTCTCGCCAATGATCT
Source organism: Bacillota bacterium (assembly GCA_017577925.1). Classification (GTDB taxonomy): domain Bacteria; phylum Bacillota; class Bacilli; order Calditerricolales; family Calditerricolaceae; genus Calditerricola. The sequence goes on along the minus strand of PKQU01000002.1, from coordinate 13,702 downwards.
CGCCCAACCGATCGAAGCAGCGCTTCAGGTCGATGGCCACCGTGTCCACGGGAACGCCGGCCTCCACGCCGGCGACGGCCTCGTCCAACGCCTGGCGCGCCTCGCGCAAGAGGCGGATGTGGCGGGCGTTCGACACGTAGGTGAGGTCGCCGGACGGCACGTTTCCGGTGTAAAACTGCCGGGCAATGGCGTCCTCCAGCTTGTCGAGGCCTTCTTCCGTGCGCATTGATGTCAGGACCACCGGCCGATCGGCAAAGGCCGCCTGCACCTCCTCCAGCTCGATGCGCCGCGGCAAATCCGCCTTGTTGACGACCACGATGGTGTTGAGGGATCGGGTCATGTCGATCAGCTGTCGGTCGGTGTCGGTGAGCGGTTCATTGTGGTTGAGAACGAGGAGAACAAGGTCGGCCGTTTTGAGCACCTCGCGTGCCCGGTTCACGCCGATGCGCTCAACCAGGTCCTCCGTGTCGCGAATCCCCGCCGTGTCGATGAGGCGCAGGGGAATGCCGCGCACGTTAACCTGCTCCTCGATCAGGTCGCGCGTGGTACCGGGAATGTCGGTGACGATGGCCCGCGCCTCATGGGCCAGGGCGTTCAGCAGCGACGACTTGCCCACATTGGGCCGGCCGACGATCGCCGTGGCCACCCCTTCCCGGAGGATCTTGCCCTGGCGCGCCGTCTCGAGCAGGCGGTCAACCTCCGCGCCGATCTCCCGACACCGTTTGAGCAGGAGGTCCCGGGTCACCTCCTCCACGTCGTGCTCCGGGTAGTCGATGGTAACCTCGATGTGGGCCAAGAGCTCGACGATGCGCTGGCGCAGGCGGCGCACAAGCTGCGACAGGCGCCCCTCCATCTGCTGCAAGGCCACCGCCATGGCCCGGTCCGTCTTGGCCCGGATCAGATCCATCACCGCTTCGGCCTGGGCCAAGTCAATGCGGCCGTTCAGAAAGGCACGCTTCGTAAACTCCCCCGGTTCGGCCAGGCGCGCCCCATGGTCCAGCACGAGTTGAAGCACGCGACTTGTCGTCACGATGCCGCCATGGCAGTTGATCTCCACCACATCCTCCCGCGTATAGGTGCGGGGGGCGCGCATCACCGCGACGAGCACTTCCTCCACCGTCTCCTCCGTCGCCGGATCCACCAGATGGCCGTAATGGATCGTGTGGCTGGCCACCGCCGTCAAGTCCTTGCCGCGAAACAGCTTGTTCACAATCGGAATGGCATCAGGCCCGCTGACACGAACAATACCAATGGCCCCTTCCCCCAAGGGGGTGGCAATGGCTGCAATGGTATCGGTCTCCATGCCCTTCACTCCCGATGAAAGAAACACCCCTCAATCTCCGGTGCTACCATAGTAGCATACCCCCGGGAAAAACCGAAAAGGCGCGGGACGGCCCCCATCGAAACGCCCAAACAAAAAAGCCTGTGGACACCCACAGGATGCGCGGTTCCGTTTGCCGCAGGGCTTACGTTTCCTTGTACGCGATCACCACGTACCGGTGCGGTTCCTCTCCCTCGCTGTACGTCATCACGTTTCGCCACCCCTGAAGACGCGTGTGAATGATCTTCCGCTCCCCCGGCGGCATCGGTTCCAGCTTGACACTGCGGCGGGTACGCACCACGCGGGCGGCCAACCGTTCGGCCAGGCGCTCGAGCGTCTGTCGGCGACGCTCGCGGTACTCCCCGGCATCGAGGACAATGCGCACCGGTTCGGCACCCGCCTTGTTGGCCACCACGTTCACCAGATGCTGCAGGGCATCCAGCGTCTGCCCCCGCCGGCCAATGAGCACCCCGAGGGAGCGGTCACCGCGCAACGAGATCCAGAGTTGGCGATTTCCGCGTTCCTCCACGACCACCTCGGCATCCATTCCAAGGACATCCAAAAGCCGGCGCAAAAACGCCACCGCTTCCTCGCGCGGATCGGGGAGGCGCGCCACCTCCACCCGCGCCTGCCCGATGCGGAGAACGCCGAACAGCCGGCGCGGCTCCTCCAGCACGCGCACCTCCACCCGATCCCGCGTCGTCTCCAGGAGTACCAGCGCCTTTTCCACGGCCTCGTCGACCGTCTTCCCCGCCACCGTCACCCGCTTCACTTCGCGGTACCCTCCTGCGGCTGCAAGTACCCAATGCGCTTGAGCACAAGGGTTTGCCCGATCGTAAACAGGTTGCTAAACACCCAGTACAAGGACAGCGCCGACGGCAGGGTAATGGCGATAAACAGAATCATCGCCGGCATGATGAACAAAAACAGCTGGGCCTGCGGGTTGTTGTTCGTCGTCCCCATCACCTTTGACTGCAGGTACGTCGTCACCGCAGCCAGAACGGGCATCAGGTAGTAGGGATCCGGCGCACCAAGGTTCATCCACAAAAACGAGTGGGTGCGCACTTCTTCGCTGCGCATGATGGCGTAATAAAAGGCGATCAAGATCGGCATCTGGATGAGCGACGGCAGGCACCCCGACAGCGGATTGACGTTGTGCTTCTGGAACAGCTTCATCGTCTCTTCTTGGACCTTCTGCGGATCGTTCTTGTACTTCTCGCGGATCCGCTGCATTTCCGGCTGCAGAACCTGCATCATGCGCATGCTGCGCATTTGCTTCATCATCAGCGGCAGCAACAGCAAGCGGATGATGATCGTCACCGCCAAGATGGCCAACCCGTAGCTCCCAAACAGGACCTGCGCCGACAGGTCCAGCATCAGCTTCAGGGGATAGACAAAAAAGCGGTCCCAGATCCCATTGTTGGGATCAATCGGCTGCATCTGTTGCGGCGAACACCCGGTCAGGGCGAGCATCAGGATGGCTACAACCAAGGTCAACCAAACGACTCGTCGACGCGTCAACGCCCGATCCTCCTTCACTGCCCGCTTCCACAAACCTTACGGAACCGGATCATACCCGCCCGGATGAAAAGGATGGCATTTCATCACGCGCCGGAAGGCAAGAGCCAGACCTCTCCGAACACCGTACTTGGCCACCGCCTCGTAGGCATACGCCGAACAGGACGGGTAAAACCGGCACACCGGCGGCTTGAGGGGCGAAATCCACCGCCGATACGCCCGAATCAGCGCCAACGTTGCGGCTTTCACGACGACGGCCGACACCCCTCCTCCGTGATGAGACCGGCGCGGCGCAACACGTGGCCGACGCTCCGCACCATCTGGTGATAGTCCAGTTCGATCGCTGGAGCCCGGGCGATGAAGACAACGTCAACGCCCGGCCGAATCTTGTCTGCATGGGCGCGCACCGCTTCCTTGATCAGGCGCTTGACGCGGTTGCGCACCACGGCTTTCCCGAGTTTCTTGCTCACCGACACGCCGACGCGAAACGTCCCCCCATCGGAGCGCGGAAGGACGTAGACGACCAGTTGTCGGTTGGCCACCGATTGGCCGTAACGAAACACGCGCTGAAACTCCTCGTTCTTGCGCAGCCGTCGCTTGCGTTCCACGCGCCATACGCCACCTGTTCCCTAACAGTTGGACACGGAACCGTTTCGATCTTCATTATAATTCTTTCGCCAGAAAAGTCACGCCAAACCTTTGTCCTCTTCCACGCCTTGCGGATGCGCGTGAAAAAAGGCCACACCCGCGGTGGCCCCTTACGCAGACAGCACTTTTCTCCCCTTGCGGCGGCGATTGCGCAACACCTTCCGCCCGTTTTTCGTGCTCATGCGCTTGCGAAACCCGTGCACTTTCTTCCGCTTGCGATTGTTCGGCTGAAACGTGCGCTTCATCCCCTACCACCTCCTTCGCCGGTATCCACGCGAACAAGCCACACAGTCTCACTTATCGTACTGAACTCCGGCGTTCGTTGTCAAGCGCCGACGACCGCGCCGGCTGTGAATGTTCCATCCACAACAATCGACGCGTTTCGACAGCTCTGTGCACAGATTGTACACAAGATCTCGTATTGTTGATAACCCCGAACCACAAGGTGTTGAGGTTGTGGAAAAATACGAAAAACCCTTGTCCAATGCGCTTTTCCCGTGCTATGATGGTTGTGTTTTCCCCAGTGGATAAGTGGCCGACACCCCACCTTTTATCCACAATTGGGGATATTTTTGTGCATAGTTCGGGTGTATGTGGATAAAAAACTGCGCGGCGTCTGTGGATAACTGCCCTCGCCTTTCGCGACGTTTTGCGCCCCGTCGACATCTTTTTATCCACATTTGTCCACAAGAACATGTGAATAACTCCCGAGGGGTGAGCACGGTGGACAAGAGGGTTGGCGAGCTGTGGCACCACGTTCTCGCCGTGATCGAAGGCCGCCTGTCCAAACCCAGCTTTGAAACCTGGCTCAAGTCAACCGAAGCCATCGCCCTCCAGGACAACACCGTCATCGTGGCCGCGCCGAACGAGTTCGTACGCGACCACCTCGAACGGTCCTACACCGCCCTGATCCGGGAAACGCTGCAGGAAGTGGCCCAACAGGCCCTGGACGTCAAATTCGTGCTCCCGCCGCAGCACGACGAAACCGAGAGTAGGTCCCCTTCCCCTTCTTCTCGCCAACCGCGCTCGGGATCGGCCCTGGCCGATGACATGCCGCAAACGATGCTGAATCCCAAGTACACCTTTGACACCTTCGTCGTCGGGCAAAGCAACCGCTTCGCCCATGCGGCCTGTCTGGCTGTAGCCGAATTGCCGGCAAAGGCGTACAACCCGCTGTTCATCTACGGCGGTGTCGGCCTCGGCAAAACGCACCTGATGCACGCCATCGGGCACTATGTGCTGCAGCACAACCCCGGCGCCAAGGTGGTCTACCTGTCCTCCGAAAAGTTCACCAACGAATTCATCACGGCCATCCAATACAACCGGACCGAAGACTTCCGCAACAAGTACCGCAAAGTGGACGTCCTGCTGATTGACGACATCCAATTTCTTGCCGGGAAAGAGCGCATCCAGGAGGAGTTTTTCCACACGTTTAACGCGCTGCATGAGGAAAATAAGCAGATCGTCATCTCCAGCGACCGGCCGCCGCGGGAAATCCCCACCCTGGAAGACCGGCTGCGTTCCCGTTTCGAGTGGGGCTTGATCACCGACATTCATCCGCCGGATCTCGAAACCCGCATCGCCATCCTGCGCAAAAAGGTGAAAGCCGAAAACCTCGACATTCCCGACGACGTGCTGCTGTACATCGCCAACCAGATCGACTCCAACATCCGCGAGCTGGAAGGTGCCCTCCTGCGCGTCGTCGCCTATTCCGCCGCCCACCAACGGGACATCGACCTGCCGCTCGCCGTGGAAGCCCTGCGGGACATCGTCTCGCCGTCCAAGCCGCGCAAGATCACCATCGCCGACATTCAGAAGGTCGTCGGGGCGCACTTCGGTCTGCGCCTCGAAGACCTAATCGGCAAGAAGCGAACGAAGAACGTCGCCTACCCGCGGCAAATCGCCATGTATTTGGCCCGCGAACTGACCGACGCCTCCCTGCCCAAGATCGGAAGCGAATTCGGCGGCCGCGATCATACCACCGTGATCCACGCCCATGAAAAGATTTCCCGCGAATTGCAAACCAATCCCGAACTGCAGGCCCTCATCCAGCAGTTGACCGAACAGCTGAAACATCAGCCGTAGCCCAGTTGTGTATAACTCTCCCTGGCCTATGCACAGGTTGTCCACATGTGCATAGGCGTTTTTTCTTGCCCTGCAGGAAGTTATCCACTGTGACCACATCGCTGATGACGATGATGACGAGTCCCAAAAGATCATCTTATGCAAGACATAAACCGCGTATGCCAGATGCAGGCGAATCGATCCAAATCGGAAGGATACCGATCTGCATCCGCTATACCTCCCCGGGGTACACGTATGAACCATCCCTTCGCGCGTTGACACCCTTTCGGTACTGCGCAATAATTAGATGATATGGACCTCATGTAACGTGCCACGCTGCTGGCCACTGTGGACAAGGCAACTTGGCCCTGTTCCGTCCTGTTTGCTATGCTGGTGTTGATCCAAAAGGTGGAGGAGTGCCATGAAACTCACCATTGATCGCAGTCGCCTGGTGAGCGCCCTGCAACAGGCTGCCAAAGCCGTATCGGCACGCACGACCATCCCCATCCTGACCGGCGTAAAGATGGTGGCAGACCCATACGGCGTCACCCTGACCGGAAGCGATTCGGATGTAGCCATTCAGTGCACCGTTCCGTGCGAGGAGGACGACCGCATCCTCGTGCACCTCCAGCAACCGGGCAGCGTGGTCATCCCGGCTTCGTACTTTCTGGACATCATCCGCAAACTTCCTGGCGACACGGTGGAAATCGAAGTAAACGAGCGGTTTACGGTTGCGTTGCGATCCGGCCCGTCAGCCTTCCACCTCAACGGGATGGACGCCGACGATTACCCCCGTCTCCCGCAGGTGGAAGAGGGGATCGGCTTTGCCGTACCGAGCGACCTGCTGCGGACGATGATCCGGCAGACGGTGTTTGCCGTGTCCGCATCGGAAACGCGTCCCATTCTCACCGGCGTGCAGTGGACGCTGGAAGAGGGTCGCCTGCGCTTTGTGGCCACCGATAGCCATCGTCTGGCAACCCGAACGGCACAGGTGGAAGCGGATGCCGAGGCGCGCGTTTCCGTTGTGGTGCCCGGAAAGAGCCTGCAGGAGCTGGCCCGGACGCTGGAGGAAACCCGCGAGTTGGTGGATGTCTCCGTGGCCCAGAACCAGCTGATTGTGAAAGGCAAGCACATCCTGTTCTACTCGCGCCTGCTGGAGGGTACGTATCCGGATACGTCGCGCATTATCCCGACCGCCAGCAAAACCAACCTCGTGGTTGAGACGAAGGAATTCCTAGCCGCAATCGAGCGGGCCTCTTTGATCGCCAAGGACGGAAAAAACAACGTGGTCAAGCTGTGGGTACGCCCCGACCAGACCGTGGAACTTTCATCGCACAGCCCGGAGATCGGGAAGGTCACCGAGGCGGTCGCGGCCCGCGCGGTGGAAGGGGAAGAACTCAAGATCGCGTTTAATGCCAAGTACATGATGGATGCCCTGCGCGCTGTCGATGCGCCGGAGGTGGCGATCCGCTTCACGGGGGCAATGAGCCCGTTCGTGCTCAAGCCAACCGACCACGACTGGACGTTGCACCTCATCCTGCCCGTGCGCACGTACTGACGGCGCGCCCTGGGAGGGGAAGGATGAGCATGGCCGAGCGAACCGTGTACATCTCCACGGACATCATTACGTTGGGGCAGCTGCTCAAGCTGGCCGACGTCATCGCCACGGGTGGACAGGCCAAATCCTTTCTCGCGACCCACGAGGTGTGCGTGAACGGGGAGCGGGAGACACGGCGCGGACGCAAGCTGCATCCGGGCGACGTGGTGGCGGTCGACGGTCGGCTTCAGGTGCGCGTGGCACGTCGCGACGGCAACCGGACGGAGGACGCATAGGAACCGTGCGGCTGACCGAATTGGTCCTGGACCGTTTCCGCAACTATGCCGCCCTGCACCTCACCTTCGACGCGCCGGTGACGCTGTTTGTCGGCCGCAACGCACAGGGCAAGACCAACCTCCTTGAGGCGATCCACGTGCTGGCCTTTGCCAGGTCCCACCGCAGCGCGCGCGATCGCGAGCTCGTGCAGTGGGGACAGGAGGCGGCGGGGGTCAAAGGGCGCGCCGAGCGGGAGGACGGGCGGCGGGTGCGCCTCGAGGTGCGGCTGGGCCCAAAAGGGAAAACGGTCAAGGTGAACGGCGTCGAAAAGCGGCGTCTCAGCGAGTACGTGGGGCACCTGAATGCCGTCCTGTTCGCCCCGGAGGATCTCAGCCTGGTCAAAGGCTCGCCGCAGCACCGGCGCCGTTTTCTGGACATGGCCATCGGCCAGGTCAGTTCGGCCTACCTCCACGACTTGAGTGCGTATCTCAAGACCTTGGCCCAGCGCAACGAGCTGCTCAAAACGGCCCGGACGGCCGGTCGTGCGGTGGAGCCGCTTCTGTCCGTTTACGACGAGCAACTGGCCACCCTGGCGGCGAAACTGCTTCGCAAACGGCTGGCCTTTGTGCGAAAATTAGAGGGATGGGCCCGCGCCATCCACGCCGCGATCACCCAGGAAACCGAAACCCTCTCCCTGCGGTACGTGTCGACGGTGTCCCTTGACGCCGTCGACGTCGAGGAGGAGGCCGTGCGCGCCCGGGTACAGGAGGAGCTTGCCCAGCTTCGCCCGCGCGAACGCGAGCGCGGCGTCACCCTGGTCGGGCCGCATCGTGACGACCTCGCTTTTTTTGTGAACGGCTACTGTGTGCAAACCTTTGGCTCACAGGGCCAGCAGCGCACCGTAGCGCTGGCCCTGAAGCTGGCGGAAATCGAATTCATCCGGGAAGCGGTGGGCGAGGCGCCCATTCTGCTTTTGGACGATGTCCTATCGGAACTGGATGCCAGCCGACAGCTTCATCTCTTGTCGGCCATCCAGGATCGCGTGCAGACCTTTGTGACGGCAACGGGGGTGGAGGGCGTGGACCACGAGTTGGTGCGACACGCCGCCCGCTACCGCGTCGAGCAGGGGCAGATTCAACCGGAAGGATGAGGGGAATGTTTATCCACCTTGGCGGCGATTGCACGGTGTGGGCACGGGATGTGGTGGCGATACTGGATGAAAAGCTGATCTCGGCATCCAAGCGGACACGTGAGTTTGTGGAGGCTCATCAGGCGAGGGGCCGCTATGTGGCCGTTGCCGCCGATGCCGTCAAATCCTACGTGGTGACGACCCACGGGTTGTACGGCTCGCCCATTTCGTCGACCACGCTGAAGCGGCGGGCGTTCGGTGTGCGCGCGGCCGATGTTGGCGCGCGTCGCCTGCGCCCAAAGGGGACGGACGAAAGCGAAGGTGAAGCGCATTGAGCCTTGAGCAGAAGCAACACACCTACGACGAAAGCCAAATTCAGGTTCTCGAGGGCCTCGAGGCGGTGCGCAAACGCCCGGGGATGTACATTGGCTCGACGGGAGTCCGCGGGCTGCACCACCTGGTATGGGAAGTGGTGGACAACAGCATCGACGAGGCCATGGCCGGTTTTTGCGACGACATCCAGGTGATCGTGCACCCTGACGACAGCGTTACCGTCATCGACAACGGCCGCGGGATTCCCACCGGTATCCACGAGAAGACCGGCAAGTCGACGGTGGAGACGGTGCTTACCGTGCTCCACGCCGGCGGGAAGTTCGGCGGCGGGGTGTATAAGGTATCCGGCGGCTTGCACGGCGTCGGCGTCTCCGTTGTCAACGCCCTGTCGGAGTGGCTGGAGGTGGAGGTGAAGCGCGACGGCAAGATCCACCGCCAGCGCTATACGCGGGGAAATCCCGACCACGAGTTGAAGGTGGTCGGGGAGACGGACGAAACGGGGACGCGGGTGACGTTCAAGCCCGATCCCGAGATCTTCACCGAGACGACGTCGTTTGACTACGACACGCTGGCCAACCGGCTGCGCGAGCTGGCGTATCTCAACGCCGGCCTGCGCATCACGCTGGTCGATGAACGGACGGGGAAGCAAGAGGTTTTCCAATACCAGGGCGGCATCGTTTCCTTCGTCAAAACCCTCAACAAGAGCCGCAACGTGCTGCACCCCGAGCCCATCTACGTCAGCGGAGAGAAGGACGGTATTTTCGTCGAAGTGGCCCTGCAGTACAACGACGGCTACGCGACGAACCTGTATTCCTTCGCCAACAACATCCACACCACCGAAGGCGGCACCCATGAGGTGGGCTTCAAGAGCGCCCTTACCCGCGTGATCAACGAGTATGCGCGCCGGCATAACCTGCTCAAGAACGCCGACACCAACCTGACCGGCGACGATGTCCGCGAGGGCCTGACCGCCATTGTCAACGTGCGCATTCCCGAGCCGCAGTTCGAGGGGCAGACGAAGACGAAGCTCGGCAACAGCGAGGTGCGCGGCATCGTCGAATCGCTCTTTGCCGAACGGTTTGCCACGTTTCTCGAGGAAAACCCCGTGGTGGCGCGGAAGATTGTGGAGAAGGCCGTTCTGGCCGCTCGCGCCCGCGAGGCCGCGCGCCGCGCCCGTGAGCTGACGCGGCGCAAGAACGCCCTCGACGCCGCATCGCTGCCGGGAAAGCTGGCCGATTGTGCCTCGCGCGACCCGGCGATGAGCGAGTTGTTCCTCGTCGAGGGGGATTCGGCCGGCGGTTCGGCCAAGATGGGGCGTGACCGGCAGTACCAGGCCATTCTTCCCCTGCGCGGGAAGATTCTCAACGTGGAGAAGGCCCGCCTCGACAAGATCCTGTCCAACGAGGAGATCCGCGCCATCATCACCGCCATCGGCACGGGGATCGGCGACGACTTCGACCTGAGCAAGGCGCGCTACCACAAGATCATCATCATGACCGATGCCGACGTCGACGGTGCGCACATCCGCACGCTCCTGCTCACCTTCTTCTACCGCTTCATGCGCGAGCTGATTGAGGCCGGCTACGTCTACATCGCCCAGCCGCCGTTGTATCGCATCCGCAAGGGCAAGGTGGTCCGCTATGCGCACAGCGAAACGGAGAAGGAAGCCATCCTGCAGGAGATGGGCGGCAAAGGGGAGCCGGAGATTACCCGCTTCAAAGGGCTTGGCGAGATGAACGCCGACCAGTTGTGGGAGACGACGATGGACCCGGAAAGCCGCACCCTGCTCCAGGTCACCCTTGAAGACGCCATCGAGGCAGACCGGGTGTTCGAAATGCTGATGGGCGACCGCGTCGAGCCGCGCCGCGAATTTATCCAAGAACACGCCAAGTTCGTCCGCAACCTGGACATCTGACCGGACGCCGGTCTTCCCCGGCGTAAATCGGGGCGGCAATCTCGCTGGAACGGAGGGAAGGGATGAGCACGGAACCGCGCATTCAGGCAGTCGACATTTCCGAGGAAATGAAGAGCTCGTTCCTGGACTATGCGATGAGCGTCATCGTCAGCCGCGCCCTGCCGGATGTCCGGGACGGGCTCAAGCCGGTGCACCGGCGCATTCTGTATGCGATGAACGAGATGGGGCTGACGCCGGACAAGCCGCACCGCAAGTCGGCCCGCATCGTCGGCGACGTCATCGGGAAATACCACCCGCATGGCGATGCGGCGGTGTACGAGTCCCTCGTTCGCCTGGCGCAGGACTTCTCCTGCCGCTATCCTCTCGTGGACGGCCACGGCAACTTCGGCTCCGTCGATGGCGACGCCGCGGCGGCGATGCGGTACACCGAGGCTCGCCTGGCGCCGCTGGCCACGGAGCTTCTCCGCGACATCAACAAGGATACCGTCGACTTTGGCGACAACTACGACGGCACGGAGAAGGAGCCCCTCGTCCTGCCGGCCCGCTTTCCCAACCTGCTGGTCAACGGGGCGGCGGGAATCGCCGTGGGAATGGCCACGAACATCCCGCCACACAACCTGGGGGAAACCATCGACGCCCTGCTCCTGCTCATTGAGAACCCCGAGGCGACGGTCAAGGAATTGATGACCAAAATCAAGGGGCCGGATTTCCCGACGGGGGGCATTATCCTCGGCAAGGACGGCATCCGCCGCGCCTACGAGACGGGCCGCGGCAGCATCGATATCCGTGCCAAGTGCTCGATCGAGGAGGCCAGCGGGGGCAAGACGCGCATCGTCGTTGAGGAGATTCCCTTCCAGGTGAACAAGGCCAAGCTGATCGAGAAGATTGCCGAGCTCGTCCGCGATAAGAAGATTGACGGCATTACCGATCTGCGCGACGAGTCGAGCCGCGAGGGGATGCGTGTCATCATCGAGCTGCGCCGCGACGTCAATCCGCGGGTGGTACTGAACAACTTGTACAAGCACACGGCGCTGCAGACATCCTTCGGCGTGAACATGCTGGCCCTCGTCAACGGGGAGCCGAAGGTGCTCAACCTGAAAGAGGTGCTCGTCCACTACCTCGATCACCAAAAAGAGGTGATCCGCCGGCGCACCCAATATGACCTGCGCAAGGCGGAGGCGCGGGCGCACATCCTCGAGGGGTTGCGCATCGCCCTTGACCACATCGACGCCATCATCGCCCTGATTCGCGCCTCGCATACGGTGGACGAGGCCAAAGGCGGCCTGATGGAACAATTTGGCCTTACCGAGGAGCAGGCCCAGGCCATCCTGGACATGCGTCTGCAGCGCCTTACCGGCTTGGAGCGGGAGAAGATCGAGACCGAGTACGCCGAGCTGGTGCAAAAGATCGCCGAGCTGCGGGCCATCCTTGCCGATGAAAAGAAGATTCTCGCGATTATTGCCGAGGAACTGAAGGAGATCAAGGAGAAGTACGGCGACGCGCGGCGCACGCGCATCACCGCCGACGTGGACAACATTGACGAAGAGGACCTCATCCCCGAGGAAGACGTGGTGGTTCTCCTGACCCATCGCGGGTACATCAAGCGCATGCCCGTCTCCACCTACCGCAGCCAGAAGCGCGGCGGGCGGGGCGTGCAAGGTTTGAGTCCCCGCGAAGACGATTTCGTCCAGCACCTGTTCATCACCAATTCGCACCACTACCTCCTGTTCTTCACGAACAAAGGGAAAGTCTACCGCCTCAAGGCGTATGAGGTGCCGGAATTCGGCCGCACCGCGCGGGGCATCGCCCTGGTCAACTTGATCCAGATCGAGCCGGGCGAGAAGGTGAACGCCGTCATTCCGGTGGCCTCCTTTGATGAGGAAGCCTACCTCTTTTTTGCCACCAAGCAGGGCATCGTCAAAAAGACGGCCCTCAGCGAGTTTGAGAACATCCGCAAAGGCGGCCTGTTCGCCATCAACTTGCGCGACGATGACGAATTGGTGGGGGTTCGCCTCACCGACGGTAAGCGGGACATTCTCCTCGGCACCCGTTTGGGGTTGTCGATTCGCTTCCCCGAGGATGACGTGCGTCCGATGGGCCGTGCGGCGACGGGGGTGAAGGGCATCACCCTGGAGGAGGGCGACGCTGTCATCGATATGGACGTCGTCCGCGACGGCACCGATGTTCTGGCCGTGACGGCCAACGGGTTTGGCAAGCGGACGCCGATTGACGAATACCGCGTGCAGTCTCGGGGAGGCAAGGGGATCCTGACGATCAACCTGACGGAGCGTGTAGGCCCCATCGTTGGCTTGAAGGTTGTCGAGGAAGGCGACGACTTGATGATCGTTTCTTCGGGTGGCGTGGTGATCCGGCTCCATGTTGCCGATATCCCCGTTCTGCACCGCAATACGCAGGGGGTACGCCTGATCCGCATGGAGGACGGGGAAGAGGTGGCCACGGTGGCCCGTGTCGAACAAGACGCCGACAAGGATGAAGAAGCGTAAGGCGGGGGGTGATCCCCCGCTTTTTTATGCTGGAGAATGAGGGTTCTTCCGGTTGGCGTGTTTGGCACGGATTGTTCCCCTTCCCATTGGTGAGAAGGAGGGGGTGGCGTGGCTGCCGTTTCCGCACGTTTTTTCTTGACGGAGGATTTGTTGCGTGGCAGACTCGATTTCGCCGTGAGAAAACGGAAGTCCATAAGGACGTAACTTTCTCGGCTCTAAGTCAATAACTGTGGATGGGAGGTCAACCAAGCCAAGGGCATAAAAGCGAGGAGCATCTTTCGCACATAGATTTCGCGGTTGCGGAACCCGTAGCTGATTCGTTTGAGCAGTTTGATCTTGGTGTGAACGCCCTCCGTGTAGCCGTTTGAAACACGCCAGGTGTGGTAGGCCAGAATCGCCTCGCGCCAGCGGCGGAGCGTGCGTCCCCACTGCATGAGCGCGGCATCGCTTGCCGACT
>PKQU01000027.1 GCA_017577925.1 Bacillota bacterium | reverse complement strand
GGATCTCCGAAGAGCGGTCCGCACCGCCGGTTGCCGAATCGAACGGGACGGCTGTCGAACGGGAAATGGATCGGTGGGCGCAAGCGTTTCGGGACGAGAGCCCGGAGGGTCGCCCAATATAAGGAAGAGCGCACCCTGTTTGTGGGGTGCGCTTTTCGTTCCGGGAGTGGTACAATAAACATCTCCGAACCTTTCGATTTTCGCTCTCATAACCTGAAATAGGGGAACCACAGGGGGGTTGGCCATGCGCATCGAGCGGCTGAGCCCGGATAAGATCCGCTTTTTTCTCACCTTTGATGACCTCACGGAGCGCGGCATTGCCAAAGAGGACATCTGGCGAGACATTCCGAAGATATACGACCTGTTCCAGGAGATGATGGAACAGGCGTATCTCGAGCTGGGCTTCGAAGTGACCGGACCGGTGGCCGTGGAAGTTTTCGCGCTCCCCGCACAGGGCATGGTGGTGATCATCACCCGCGGCAAGAACAACGCGGATGTGGTCATCGACGAGGACCAGGGGTACGAGATGCACGTGACAATGGAGGAAAGCGACACGATCGTCTTCGCCTTTCCCGATTTTGATCAAGTGGTGGAGGCGGTCCAGCGCATTCGTCGCTACGTGGATGCCGGGGGGCGACTGTATCATTACGGCCAGCGGTACGTGCTGGCCCTTTCTCCCGCGGATGTGGACGCTGCCGATGTTGACGCCGTGATCGCCATCCTCGCGGAACACGGAGAGCCCTGTGCCGTGACGATGGCGATGCTGGAGGAGTACGGGAAGCCCATTGCTGCGGATCGGGCCATCGAGACGGTGTGGCGCTACTTCGGCGGCTGATCGGACCGGACGCGTGTGCCCTGTGCGGAGCTACAGGCCCGCGAACAGGTCGTCGACGTGGGCGGCTGGCTGGGGGATGCGAGCCCAGGCGAGCAGGAAATGGCTTTTCGTCCGCACATGGGTTGCGTCGCCGCGTGTGGCCCCGGGAAACACCGACTCGACCGACAGATGCTGCGACCGGTGGGCGGCAAGGGCGGCGGCGGCAACGTGGGCGTAGCCCTCGCCGCTGACGGTGGCGGCGAGGGTGTCGTCTGGGTCGGTGAACACGCGCCGGCGCGACGCTTCTGCAGCGGAAGCGGGCAACGTCACGTAGTAGAGGCGCACCACTTCCTCGGGTGTGCCGGGCGCAGTGATTGCGGCATAGGTGGCCTCCTGGATCGCACGGTGATCCGGGTGACCGGAGATGCCGTGGGGCGGGAAGGTGACGACCACCTGGGGACGGAAGGCATCCAGGTATGCTCTGATGGGCGTGGCGAGGTGGTGTCGCGGCACGTCGGCCAGGTGGCCGTCGCGGAACCCGAGGAAGGTGACGCGTTCGATCCCTAGGATCCGACAGGCCTCCCGCACCTCTCGCTCCCGCTGCCAGGCCAACATCACCGGCGTGCACACCGGCGGTGAACCGGGCTTGCCCGCTTCGCCGCGCGTGGCCAAGAGCAGGTGTACGCGGCACCCCTGTTCTCGTACATAGCGCGCCACGACGGCGCCGACGGTAAAGCTTTCGTCGTCCGGATGGGCGAACACGAGAAGCAGCCGTTTTTCCAAGGGTGTCAACTCCTTTCGCGCAGAGGTCGGGTGAAAACGCGCAACCCGGACGCGCCGGATGTGTATAATGGGGGAGAAACCGGCGAAACCCTTACACGCACAGAAAGAGAGAAGGAGTGATCAGAGCGTGGCGGTACGCGTTGTCGTGCTGTACGGTGGCGATACGGCCGAACGGGAAGTCTCGTTGCGGACGGGGCGCGGCATCATGGAGGCGCTGCGGGCCAAGGGCTATGACGTGGTCGGGATTGATTTTCGGCCCACGCGCGAATGCCTGGCCCGGCTGGTCCAGCTTCAGGCTGATGTGGTGTACATTGCCCTTCACGGCCGGTACGGGGAGGATGGGCGGCTGCAGGGTTTCCTCGATTTGCTCGGTGTGCCGTACGTGGGTTCCGGCGTGCTGGCCAGCGCCCTGGCGATGGACAAGGCGCGCACCAAAACCTTGGCGCGGCAGGCGGGGATTCGCGTGGCGCCTGACCGGGTGATCCGGCGGGAAGAGCTGGATCGGGTGACGCCTGCTGCCCTCGCCCACGAACTGGGCTTGCCCCTCGTGATCAAGCCCAACCGGGAAGGGTCAACGGTCGGGCTCACGGTCGCCCAGCGGGAGGAGGAGATTGGCCCCGGCCTGGAGCAGGCCGCCCGCTATGACGACACCATTCTGGTGGAGACCTTTGTGCCGGGTGTGGAAGTGACGGTGGGCGTGCTCGGCGACGAGCAGCCGGTGGCGCTGCCGGTCATCGAAATTGTACCACGCAAGAACTTTTACTATGATTACGAATCGAAATACGCACCGGGGGGAAGCGAACACATCATTCCGGCGCGCATAACGCCGGAAGCCGAACGGAAGGTGCGGGAGTGGGCGGTGGAAGCCTACCGCCTGCTCGGTTGCCAAAACTATGCCCGCGTCGATTTCATCGTGCCAAAGGATGGAAGCGATCCGGTGCTGCTGGAGGTGAACACGCTCCCCGGCATGACGGAAACAAGCCTCTTTCCAGACGCGGCGCGGGCGTACGGGTTGTCGTACCCGGACATGGTGGACCGTCTCATCCAGCTGGCCCTGCACAAGCCGCGGGAGTGACGGCCATGGCCCCCAACGTGGCCGGATCTTTCTTAATCGGTCTTCTGTATGCGGTGGGCATCGAGCGAGGGGGATTGTCCCCCCTGGCGTACACGGCGCTGGTGGGCGGGTTCTTAGGCTCCTTCACCACCTTTTCGTCCTTCAGCCTGGAAATCCTGCGTCTGGCGGCCGGCGGGCATGCGGCGCTCGCCTTCGGATATGCCGTCGGGAGTGTCGTCACCGGCGTGGCGGCGGCATGGATGGGGCTGTGGGTGGGACGAATGGGATAGGAGGATGTCCGCTCTTTTCCCTCTCCTCTACCCGGTGTATACTGGTATGGTGAAGGGACTGCCATGATCATGAATTGAGGTGGTTGGCCAATGGGCAACAGCGTAGCGAAAGAGAAGGAGAGGAGTACGGAGCAACAGGACGCGGAAAAAGCGGGAGCAGAACTGCTGGCTTCGACGCAGCGCGTGATCAAAGAAGCGCTGGACAAGCTCGGGTATCCCGAGCAGGTATATGAGCTATTGAAGGAACCGATCCGCGTGCTGACCGTGCGCATTCCCGTGCGGATGGACGACGGATCGGTGAAAGTATTTACGGGCTACCGTGCCCAGCACAATGACGCGGTCGGTCCCACCAAGGGGGGCGTCCGCTTTCATCCCGATGTCACCTTGGACGAAGTGAAAGCGCTCTCCATCTGGATGAGCATCAAGTGCGGCATCATGGACCTTCCGTACGGCGGCGGAAAGGGCGGGATCAAATGCGACCCGCGGAAAATGTCGTTCCGGGAGTTGGAGCGCCTCAGCCGCGGGTATGTGCGGGCCATCAGCCAGATCGTCGGTCCGACGAAAGACATTCCGGCGCCGGATGTGTTTACGAACTCGCAAATCATGGCCTGGATGATGGACGAGTACAGCCGCATTCGCGAATTTGACAGCCCTGCTTTCATCACCGGCAAGCCCCTGGTGCTCGGCGGGTCGCGCGGCCGGGAGACCGCCACGGCCAAGGGCGTCAGCATCTGCATCCGCGAGGCGGCGAAGAAGCGCGGCATCAAGCTGGAAGGGGCGCGCGTCATCGTCCAGGGCTTTGGCAACGCCGGCGGTTACCTGGCCAAGTTCATGCACGACGCCGGTGCCAAGGTGATCGCCATTTCCGATGCCTACGGGGCGCTGTATGACCCGAACGGCCTTGATATCGATTATCTCCTGGATCGTCGCGACTCCTTCGGAACGGTGACGCCCCTGTTTAAAGATACGATCACCAACAAGGAAATGCTCGAGCTGGAGTGCGACATCTTGGTGCCGGCGGCGGTGGAGAACCAAATCACCAAGGAAAACGCCCACAACATCAAGGCCAAGATCGTCGTCGAGGCGGCCAACGGCCCGACGACCTACGAGGCGACGAAGATCCTCACCGATCGCGGCATCCTCCTCGTGCCTGACGTGCTGGCCAGCGCCGGCGGCGTCACCGTTTCCTACTTCGAGTGGGTGCAGAACAACCAGGGCTATTACTGGAGCGAGGAAGAAGTGGAGCGCAAGCTGGAGGAGATGATGGTGCGCGCCTTCGAGAACGTGTACCAGACGGCGCAGTCGCGCAAGGTGGACATGCGCCTGGCCGCGTACATGGTGGGTGTGCGCAAGATGGCCGAAGCGGCGCGCTTTCGCGGCTGGGTATAAGGCGGACAGCAGGGGGACGCTCCCTGTCCGGAGGCGGACAGGGAGCGTGTTTTTTTCCGACGGCCGTTACGCGCCACGCGCGGCCCCGAACGGAAAAACCCCCGGCGCGGGGAAGACCCCGCCGGGGGTTTCCACGTTTTCCGCGGCGGCGTTTAGGCCACCGGCATGTTGGCCTTGTCGTCGCGGAGGAGCTGGCGCAGCACCGTCTGCAGGATGCCACCGTTGCGGTAGTAGTCGATCTCCACCGTGCTATCGAGGCGGACAATAACCTCGAAGGTGAAGGAGGTGCCGTCAGGCCGCGTCGCCTTCACCGTCAGGCGCTGGCCGGGCTGGATATTGTTGTCCAGGCCGAGGATGTCGAAGGTTTCCTCGCCGGTGATGCCCAGCGACTTCCACGACGCGCCGTCGGCGAACTGCAGCGGCAGCACGCCCATGCCGACGAGGTTGGAGCGGTGGATGCGCTCGAAGCTCTCGGCGATGACGGCCTTGACGCCGAGGAGGTACGTGCCCTTGGCCGCCCAGTCGCGGGAGCTGCCCGTCCCGTATTCCTTGCCGGCCAGGACGATGAGCGGGGTGCCCGCTTCCTGGTACTTCATCGCCGCATCGTAGATCGGCAGCACCTCGCCGGTGGGCAGGTACTTGGTGTAACCACCCTCCACGCCGGGCACCATGGCATTGCGGATGCGGATGTTGGCGAAGGTGCCGCGCATCATCACCTCATGGTTGCCGCGGCGGGAACCGTAGGAGTTGAAGTCCTCCCGTTTCACCCCGCGCTCGAGCAGGTACTTGCCGGCCGGGCTGTCCGGCTTGATGCTGCCGGCGGGGGAGATGTGGTCGGTGGTCACCGAGTCGCCCAGAAGCGCCAGCGCCTTCGCGCCGCGAATCTCCTCGATGGCGCCGACCTCCTCCGTGAGGTTGGTGAAGAAGGGCGGCTCCTGAATGTACGTGGAGTTCGGGTCGAACTCGTAAAGAAGGCCCTCCGGCGTCGGGATGGCGTTCCAGCGCGCGTTGCCGGTAAAGACGTTGGCGTACTGCTGCCGGAACAGCTCGGGATCCATGGCCTTTTTCATCGCATCCTGCAGCTCTTCCGGCGTCGGCCAAATATCCTTCAGGTACACCGGCTGGCCGTCCTTGCCGATGCCGATCGGGTCCTTGGTCAGGTCGATGTCCACCGTACCGGCTAGGGCATAGGCGATGACCAGCGGCGGGGAGGCAAGGTAGTTGGCCTTCACCAACGGGTGGATGCGCCCCTCGAAGTTGCGGTTCCCCGAGAGCACCGCCGCCACGGTGAGGTCGTTGTCGGCGATGGCCTGGGCCACTTCCTCGGGCAGCGGACCGCTGTTGCCGATACAGGTGGCGCATCCGTATCCGGCGACGTGGAAGCCCAGTTCCTCCAGGGCGTCCATCAGACCGGCGTTGATCAGGTATTGCGTCACGACGCGGGAACCCGGCGTCAGGCTGCTCTTAACGTACGGCGGTTTTTTGAGCCCGCGCTCGACGGCTTTCTTGGCCAGGATACCGGCGCCGAGCATCACGCCCGGGTTGGAGGTGTTCGTGCAGCTGGTGATCGCGGCGATGACGACGGATCCGGTCTTGAGTGTCGATTTCTCGCCGTTGGGGTGGGTGATCTCCACCGCCTTGCCGATCTCGCTCTCGCTGAGGCCGAAGCCGCCCTTGTCCAGCGGAGCGCGTAGCGTCTCGTTGAACGCCTCCTTCATCCGCGTCAGTTCCACGCGGTCCTGCGGGCGCTTCGGACCGGCCAGGCTGGGCACCACCGTCGACAGGTCGAGCTCGATCGTGTCGGAGAAGATGGGTTCCGGCGCGTCGTCGGTGCGGAACATGCCCTGGGCCTTGTAGTAGGCTTCGACGAGCTGGACGAGTTCCTCGCTGCGACCGGTCAGGCGCAGGTAGTTGAGGGTCTCGTCGTCGACGGGGAAGAAGCCCATCGTTGCCCCGTATTCCGGCGCCATGTTGGCCACCGTGGCGCGGTCGGCCAGCGTGAGCGTCGAGACGCCCGGACCGTAGAACTCGACGAACTTGCCGACGACACCCTTCTTGCGCAACATCTGCGTCACGGTGAGGGCGAGGTCCGTGGCCGTGGCCCCCTCGGCGAGGCGGCCGGTCAGCTTGAAGCCCACCACTTCCGGGATCACAAAATACAGCGGCTGCCCGAGCATGCCGGCCTCGGCCTCAATGCCGCCGACGCCCCAGCCCAGCACGCCCAAGCCGTTGATCATCGTGGTGTGCGAGTCGGTGCCGACGAGGGAGTCGGGGAAGACAACCGTCTCGCCGTTTTCCGTCTTCGTCGCCGCGACGGTGGCCAAGTACTCCAGGTTCACCTGGTGGACGATTCCCGTCGCCGGCGGGACGACGCGGAAGTTGTCAAAGGCCTTCTGGGCCCAGCGCAGGAAACGGTAGCGCTCCTCGTTGCGCGCAAATTCCAGCTCCATGTTGCGCTCGAGGGCGTCCTTGCTGCCAAAGGTGTCGACCATCACCGAGTGGTCGATGACGAGGTCCACCGGCACCAGCGGATTGATGCGTTTCGGGTCGCCGCCCATCTTCTGGACCGCGCTGCGCATCGCCGCCAGGTCGACGACGGCGGGAACCCCCGTGAAGTCCTGCAGGATGATGCGCGCCGGCTTAAACGGCACTTCTTGCTTGTTCTTGTGAGCTTCCGGCCAGTTGGCCAACTGCTTGACGTGGTCGGCCGTAATGGCGCGCCCGTCAAACTGGCGTACGGCCCCCTCCAAGAGTACCTTGATGGAGTAGGGCAGGCGTGAAACGGGGCCGTATCCTTGCTCTTCGAGACCCTGGATGCGGTAGTACGTGTAGGTCTTCCCGCCCACCTCCAGGGTGGCCCGTACGTTGAACGGATCCTTTGCGGCCATCTTCGGCACTCCCTCCTTTGCAATCTGGGTTCGCGGGCGGATGAGGTTTCATTCTATGAAACCAGGTTTCTCCACCTGGCACCATTATATCGCATCAGCGCCGGCACGTCATCTCTATTTTGGATGGCCGAAAGTCACGTTACCCTGCCGGCACGCTTTACGGAAGACGGCCTGTCCAGTACAATGGTTACCGAAGGGCGTTTCATATAGTGGAACATTCCAGGTCCGCCGATTTCTCCAAACGGAATGGGGTCGTCGCCATGGAAGGGCACAAGCTGACCGTTCGCGCGGTTGAACGGGCCCTGGACATATTGCTTGCGTTCTCCGAAGCGAAGGAGCTGAGCTTGACGGAGATCGCCAAACGGGTGGCGCTCAACAAGAGCACGGTGCATCGTTTGCTGAACACCCTCGAAGAGAAAGGCTTCGTCATGCGCGACAGCGTGACGGAAAAGTACCGTCTCGGCTACAGCGTGTGGGAGCTGGCAGGCAATTTGATGCTGCCCCATGATCCGGCGGTGCTGTTCCTGCCGGAGATGGAGCGGCTGCGTGACCTGCTCGACGAAACGGTTAGCCTGTACGTGCGCGACGGGAAGCACCGCGTGCGCGTGCAGGCCGTGGAAAGCCAGCAAACGATTCGCCGGGTGGCACCCATCGGGGTGCGCCTGCCGCTTTCCGTCGGTGCTTCGAGCAAGGTACTGGTGGCGTATGCCGACCCCCAAACCCGGGCGAAGATCCTCGCCGATCCGGACTGGCCGCCGCAGGTGGACAAAAACGCCTACCTGCGCCAGCTGGAGACCATCCGCGCTCTCGGCTACGCCACCAGCGTCGAGGAACGGGAGGCGGGTACGGCGGCGGTGGCGGCACCGATCTTCAGCCGTTCGGGACGCCTGGTTGCCGCCTTGTCCGTCTCCGGCCCCGCCAGTCGGCTGACCCTCGAAAAGATGAAGGAAATTGCCCCGTACGTCATCGACGCGACCAAGCGGATGGGACGGCTCGTCCCGTAACCCTACCGGCGGAACCATTCCCGCAGCCGGTTCATGTCGCGGCTGAGGGGAAGCGCCACCATCAGCTTGATCCGCGCCTTTTGCCCGTTGAGCCGCCCGGAAGACAGGATGACCCCTAGCTCATCCAGCTGGCGGCCGCCGCCTTCGTATCCGTACACCGGCAAAACCATGCCGTTGTAGCAGCGGGAGACAAGGACGACGGGAATGCGCGCCGTGAGCAGCCGGCGTACGCCGGGCACCATGGCCGGCGGCAGGTTGCCCAGGCCGAGGGCTTCGATAACCACGCCGTCGACCCCGCGGTCGGCGCATGCTTGCAGGAAGAAATCGTCCGTTCCGGCGGCGGCTTTCACCAGGGCAACGTTCTCGGCGAGGGTGTCGACGGGGAAATGCTCCCGTACAAGCGGCGCATGGTGGTAGAATATGTCGGTATGGGTGACCGTCCCGACGGGGCCGTGTAGGGGCGACTGGAAGGTGGCCACGTTAGCACTGTGCGTTTTCGTTACATAACGGGCAGCGTGGATCTCGTCGTTGAACACCACCAGGACGCCCTTGCCGCGGCTATCGGGATGGGCGGCGACCCGCACGGCGGCAAGCAAATTGACGGGCCCGTCAGCTCCCAACTCGTCGCTGGCGCGCATGGCTCCGGTCACGACGATGGGCTTGTCCGTCTTGACCACCAGGTCGAGCAGGAAGGCGGTCTCTTCCAGCGTGTCCGTACCGTGCGTAATCACGACGCCGTGAACGTCGTCCCGCGCCACGGCCGCCCGCACCCGCCGGGCTACGTCCAGCATGTGGTGCGGCGTCATGTGGGGCGACGGGATGTTCAAATAGTCGTCCATCGTGATGCGCGCGTGCCGCTCGAGGTAGGGGAGCAGAGCGGAAAAGGGAAGCTTGTTGGTCGGCACCACGCCTTTTCCTTCCTCGGCGCGCATGGCGATGGTGCCGCCGGTGTTGATGACCACAACGTGAGGGCGGTTCACGGGAATCGCCTCCTTTTTGTCTGTCTTTTCCCTGCCTGTTTTCTCCATTGCGCACAAACAACCCAACATCCCCGTTAAGGAAAGGGGGAAGTAGAGATGGCCAAAGCAAAACCCGAACCGCTCGTTTTAAAACCGCCGGTAAGCGGAAATCCTAAAGTGGACAAGGGGGAGACCTCGGTGAAGACCAATCGCTATAAGGTTGTGATCCGATGCCGTCAATGCGGTGAGCGGTTTATCCTGCGTGGACGCATGACGAAGGAAGGCAAGGTGGAAACCGGTTTTCGCCAGTGCCTCTGCGACAACGACAGCGATTTCGACATTCGCATCGAAGAACTGTAGAGCTGTCCAACAAGACTGCAGGGAGAACGCCGGGACGTATAGTCCCGGCTTTTTTCGTGGCCGCGCCCGCATAAACGCGCCGAACGCGCCGCAGACTACTGGACAGCACGCACCGCGATCCAACGATGGGCAGGTGATGCGAAATCGTGCGCAACTGGAAACGCTGGGGGATGCGGGCACTCCTTTGCGGGATGGTCATGGCCCTGGCCGCATTGTCCATGGGGGATAGGCCGGCCAAGGCGGTTCCCAATCTCTCCCAGAACGACATCAACCTCATGGCACGTGCGGTGTATGGGGAGGCGCGCGGCGAACCGTATATCGGCCAGGTGGCCGTTGCCGCTGTCATTCTCAATCGCCTGGAAAGCCCTTCGTTCCCCAACACCATCTCCGGAATCCTGTTTGAACCCGGTGCGTTTACCTGTGTGGCGGACGGACAGATTTGGTTGACGCCGAACCAGACGGCTTACAAAGCGGTGCGGGATGCCCTGAACGGATGGGACCCGACGGGCGGGGCTCTTTACTATTTTAACCCCGCAACGGCTACGTCAAAGTGGATTTGGTCGCGTCCGCAGCTCAAGCGGATCGGCAAACACATTTTCTGTAAGTGACGAAGGGGGACGACGCCATGTACCGTCGCATCGCCGCCGTACTGTTTCCGGTTCTGCTGTTGGCCCTGGTTGGCGCCGGGTATTGGGGGTACCAGGAACACCAGGAGAAGAACGCCATCCTGATCAAGACGGAAAACCAGTACCAGCGCGCCTTCCACGAGCTGAACAACCACATCGACCAGCTGCGCAGCGAACTGGGCAAAGTGCTGGCGGTCAACTCCCGGCGCGGGGTGGCGCAGACGTTGTCCAATGTGTGGCGGCTCGCGTATGCCGCGCAAGAGGACGTGGGACAACTGCCGCTGACCCTGATGCCGTTTAACAAGACGGAAGAGTTTTTGTCGAAGATCGGCAATTTCGCCTACCAGACGGCCATCCGCGATCTCACGAAGGAGCCGCTGACCCCGCAGGAGCAAAAAACGCTGGAGACGCTGTACAAGCAAGCCACGGAGATCCAGCGCGAACTGAACAAGGTGCAGACGGCGATCTTGGAACGGCAGCTTCGATGGATGGATGTGGAGCTTGCCCTGGCCTCCGAAGACAAGCAGATGGACAACACGATCATCGACGGGCTCCGCACCGTAGACGATCGGGTGCGCCAGTACGGAGAACTGGATTTTGGGGTCGAAGCGGCATACGAAGGCGAGTTCGACAAAAACGAACTCGACAAGCGGTGGGGGCAACCGATCACGGCAGAGGAAGCCAAGAAACGGGCCCTGGCGTTCTTGGGGGTGCGACCGGACGCCAATCTGAAGGTACGGGTGGTGGAGAACAAGAGGGGCGTCGAATACCGCTCCTACAGCGTGGCCATTCGCCGTCCCGGCGACAAGGCGGACCAGGATGTCAACGTCGACGTCACCTATCGGGGGGGCCACGTGCTGTGGATGCTGGATAACCGGCCCGTCGACAAACCGCGTCTCACCCTCGACCAGGGCCTTGACAAGGCGACGGCCTTTTTGAAACAGCGGGGACTGTCGAACATGGAGGCGATGGAGGTCTCGCAATACGACGGGGTCGGCGTGTACAAGTTCGTCGCCACGCAGAACGGGGTGCGGCTCTACCCGGATGCCGTGGCCGTGCAGGTGGCCTTGGACAGCGGCCGCATCGTCGGGTACAGTGCGGAAAGCTACCTGCGCCACCACCGCCCGCGCACCCTTCCCGCGCCCGGGTTGACCGAAGCCCAGGCTCGCCGGCACCTCAACGGCCATGTGCGCGTCGAGGACGCGGGGCTGGCCCTCATCAAGAACGACACGGGGCGCGAGGTGCTGTGCTACGAATTCCTGGTCCGGAACGGTCAGGACCGCTACCGGATCTTCCTGAACGCCCAAACGGGCGAGGAGGAGAAGATCGAAGACATTCCTGCCGCCGCCACACCGCGGTAACGCGACGGCAGAAGCAGCGCCTTGACCGACCACAACCGCCCCTTTGCACCGGGTGTCGGTTGTGGTCGGGAAAGGTTTTTCGGCAACGAAGGCGTATTAGATAAGGATAGGGGCGCGACGTTTACGGGTGCATGCTACGGCGGCACCCGCGCGCACCGACAGAAGCAGAAGGACGGGAGACGAGGGAGAAGCATGAACGCGTTCCGGCTGTTTGAGACGCTGTACGTGGACGTGCGGGAGGAAGAGCCTACCGATGCCGACCACGACCAACAGGAAATCATGCTCTACAAAACGCGCATTGTCGATGTGACCGATGCCAGTTTGGTGGTGGAGATCCCGATCAACCGCAAAACGGGACAGTTTCGCTTCTTTTCTGTCGGCACGGCGCTGTACGGCTGGGTGCTAGACGAGACGGGGACGCCCTGTCGCTTTCCCACGCGCGTGCAGGCCCACAAGCAGGACAACATCCCCCTGCTTGTCTTGGAGCGCCCGGATCCGCAGAGCATCCTTCGCGTCCAACGCCGAGAGTACGTTCGCGTGCAGGCCGTGCTCGACGTCTCCCTGCGGTGTGGCACGACCGTCCAAACGGTACGAACGCTGGACATCAGTGGCGGCGGCCTGAAATGCGCGGTGCACGACCTCAGCCCGTATCCCGTGGGCGCGGTGGTGGAGGGCGTGATCACCCTGCCGCGCCCGCAGCGCACGACGGTGACCTTTACCGGAACGGTGGTGCGGGTGCAACCCCCGACAGAGAAAGGCAAGCCGGCGACGATATCCATTCGTTTCGATCGCATTTCGGAGAAGGAGCGGCAGGCGATTGTGCAATTTTGCTTCCGGACACAGCTAAAATCCCGGCGACAGTAGGGCGGTTGTGAATGCGGCCAGGCGAAACGGGAAAGACTGGGAGTGGAGGGACTCCCATGCGACGCCACCGACGACGCGACGCCCGTTTCGCGCAAAGAGCCGTCTGGATCGACCGTGGGCTGGTTACGGCCGTTCTAACCCTCCTGTTGCTGACGGTTGCCGCGCAACTGCTGCTGACGGTGGATTCCCTGCGCGCGTGGCTCAGCCCGGTGGATCGGCGGGAAGGGTTGAGCACGGGGGGGCTGCTCCCGCCTCCGGCGCCGGTGCATGGAAAAGAAAGGTCGTTGCGCACCCCGGAATAATGTGGTATGATCGGAAGCAGACAATTGAAATATCGGGAGTCGGGTTCGTCTGGATCGGCGTGTCGGAGGTCCATGGCGCGGAATCGAATAGTTCGTGACTGAAAAAGCAGGCACGACCTGCTTTTTCGTTTTCCTTCCGCATCTCCTTTCCAGGCGGATTCGCTCCGGCGTTCGTGGCGGTTGAGGTGAAGGCATGGAACGGCTAACCATTGCCATCGACGGCCCCGCGGGAGCGGGCAAGAGCACCGTTGCCCGCCGCGTGGCGCAACGCTTGGGGTATCTGTACATCGACACCGGGGCCATGTATCGCGCCCTAACCCTGGCTGCACAGCGCCGCGGTGTCAGCCCGCACGATGAAGACGCGCTGGCCAAACTGGCCCGCGTGCTTACCATCGCGTTTGCGGCCGACGGCAACGGACAACGCGTTTTGCTTGACGGAGAAGACGTCACCGACGCCATCCGTGCCCCCGATGTCACGGCGGAGGTATCCCACGTTGCCCGCCACCCGTTGGTGCGCGAGGTCATGGTGGAAAAACAGCGCGAACTGGCAAGGGACGGCGGGATCGTGATGGATGGTCGTGACATTGGTACCCATGTGCTGCCGAACGCCGACATTAAGATCTATCTTACCGCGTCGATCGATGAACGGGCGCGCCGTCGGCAGCGGGAAATGGAAGCGCGAGGCTACCATGTGGCCCTGGAGACGGTGAAGGAGGAGATTGCGAGACGCGACCGGCTCGACTCGGAACGGGCGGTGGCCCCTCTCCAAAAGGCGGCGGATGCGCGGCTTCTCGACACCACGGGGCTGAGCGTTGACGATGTCGTGGAGGAAATTTTGGCCATGTGCCGCACTCGGGGGCGGGAGGGCGAGTAACATGTGGTATCGGCTGGCGCGCGTGGTGGTCCGCCTGTTTTTCCGGATCGTGTATCGTTGGCGCGTTTACGGGGTGGAGCACGTGCCGGCCACCGGCCCCGTTCTCCTCTGCTCCAACCACATCTCCCTGCTCGACCCGCCTCTGGTAGCCGCCCCGCTCAATCGGCGGGTTTCGTTTATGGCCAAGGAGCAGCTGTTCCGCATCCCCGTGCT
>PKQU01000179.1 GCA_017577925.1 Bacillota bacterium | reverse complement strand
GGCTCCCGCACTTGGTGGAAGAAGCCGATGTGCGGGGGGACCTGCACCTGCACACCACCTGGAGCGACGGCGGAAACACCCTGGAGGAGATGGCCGAGGCGGCGCGCCGGCGCGGATATGCGTACATTGCTGTCACCGACCATTCCCAGTCGCTCAAAATCGCCGGCGGGCTGTCACCCAAGGAGTTGGCCGCGCAACGCGAGGCCATCGCCGACCTGAACAAGCGGTGGGATGACTTCGCCGTTCTCACCGGCGTGGAGATGGACATCCTTCCCGACGGGCGGTTGGATTATCCCGATGACGTGTTGAAAGAGCTGGACGTGGTGATCGGGTCGATCCACCAGCGCTTTCGTCAAGACGAGGACACCTTGACCAAGCGGATCATCGGGGCCATCGAGAACAACCACGTGGACATCATCGCCCACCCGACGGGGCGGCTCATCGCCCGACGCGACCCGTATCCGCTCAACCTGGAT
The DNA here is from genome assembly GCA_017577925.1 of Bacillota bacterium. Taxonomy (GTDB): domain Bacteria; phylum Bacillota; class Bacilli; order Calditerricolales; family Calditerricolaceae; genus Calditerricola. Next base: position 3,045 of record PKQU01000179.1, on the reverse strand, counting down.
GCTGTGTTCGAAGCGGCTCGGGAAACCGGGACGGCCCTGGAGCTCAACAGCAACCCCAACCGGTTGGACTTAAAACCGGAACATCTTCGCCGTGCCAAGGCGCTCGGTGTGCCGATCGCCGTGAATAGCGACGCCCATAGCGTGGCAGAACTGGACAACATGCGCGTTGGCATCGGCACGGCGCGACGGGGGTGGCTGGAGAAGCAGGACATCCTCAACACCCGTCCGCTGGATGCCCTTCTGGCATACCTGCGCCGAAACGATTGACGTTTCGGCGCTTTTGTGTGCGTCCGGCCGCGCATCCGCTGTCGTCGAGCTCGTTCTCCACAAAGGAAAGAAGGCCACCGGTCTCGCGTACTGGCGAGAAGGGGGCCTTTTCCGTTTCGCAGACGTGTACGCTCAGTTTCGTCACGCCTTGTGAACCGCCGTAGACCGAACGGTACGTACGGTGGTGTGAGGGGACGGGAAATACCAGGACCGGGGGCGCTAGGTCTTTGACGATTTCAAGGAAAACAAGGCAAGCATAGAGTGAAGGTAGGGGTCCCCGATGCGCGGAGAAGGGGGTGAAACCGTGTCCCGACATCGCTGCGGGTTCGGATTTTTTGGCGGAGGATTTTTCTCCATTCTCATTGTGATCCTGATCCTGGCGTTTTTCTGTAACGACGATTTCTTCTAGAAAAAGCGCCAACACGGCAAGCCGCCCTGGTTCCAGGGCGGCTTTTTGACGGGTCGTGTGTTCGGATTTCCGGTTACGAGTTGGTTCCGTTGCCGTTTTGCCGGGCGCTACGGGTAAAGCGGAACGGCGTGGGGATGAACAGGTCGATGATCCCGATGACCAAGGCGGCCAGAAGAGCCCCGAGAATGGTCACCCGCACGCCAGGGACCAGATACTGGGTTGCGTAGATGACGATGGCGCTCACCAAGAAGCCGACGATACCGCGGCCGTAGGGCGAGATGGTGTCCCCGAAAAGGCGCTCGATTACCCAGCCGATGACGGCGATGGCGAGCGCGGCCAAGATGGCGTTGCCAAACCCGAACACCGAAAAGCCCGGCACCAGGTAGCCGACAATCATCAACACAATCGCGGAAACGAGAAAGCGAACCACCAATCCTAACCAGCGCATTGCCAGTGTCCTCCTTCGAGGTTGTTCAGCTTTAACGTTTCCCGCTCTGACACCGTTTTATACCTGTTTGGGGAAATGGATTTCGGCTCGGTTTTTGCCATCCAGACATTCGGCGTGTCACGGGTTATAATGGTTGGAAGAAACAATGGACGGTTCGCAGATGGGCACAGGAGGATGCGATGATCGACGAACGCGTATTGGAGATCCTGGAATTCCCCAAAATTCTCGCCGCACTCGCCGAAAAGACGGCGTCCCCGCTCGGGCGGGAAAAGGCGGAGGCGCTGCGTCCCTCGACAGATCCGGCCGTCGTGCGGGTGTGGCAGGAAGAGACGGCGGAAGCGGTTCGCCTGTTGCGCCGACACGAGGCCGTGCCCCTGGATGGGGTTCACGACATCCGTCCCTGGGTCATTCGGGCGCAAAAGGGCGGCACACTGCAGCCCGACGAGCTGGCTGCCATCGCCCAGACGCTGAAAGCAGGGCGGCGCCTGAAGGCGTTTCTCCTCAAGGCCACCGAAGACGGCACCGGCTCGCGGCTACGGGCGATGGCCGAACGGCTGATCGGCTTTTCGGAGTTGGAACAGACCATTGCCGGGGCCATCGGCGAGCACGGTGAGGTGCTCGATACGGCCAGCCCCGCCCTGCGGGCTATCCGCGCGGAGATCCGCGCGTTGGAAAGCCGCATCCGCGAGACGTTGGAGGGCTTCATTCGCAATCCGGCCACGCAGAAACGGTTGCAAGAACCGCTGATCACGGTGCGCAACGGGCGGTACGTGCTGCCGGTAAAACAGGAGTACCGCCACGCGTTCGGCGGCATTGTCCACGACCAGTCGGCTTCCGGCGCCACGCTGTTCATCGAGCCCCAAGCCGTTGTCGCCCTGGGCAACCGGCTGCGGGAGGCGCAGCGCCGCGAAGAGCGGGAGATCGAACGCATCTTGGCGCACCTGTCGGCGCAGGTGGCTGCGGCCGGCGACGGGCTGCTCGCCAACGCCGAAACCCTCGGCCAGCTCGACTTTACCTTTGCCAAGGCGCTGCTGGCCCGGGAGCAGGATGCCGGCAAGCCGGCCCTCAACACGAAGGGATACCTGGTGCTTCGCCGCGCCCGGCATCCGCTCATCCCCAAGGATCGGGTGGTTCCCATTGACGTGGAGTTGGGACGGTCGTTCACCTCTCTCGTCATCACCGGTCCCAATACCGGTGGGAAGACGGTGACGCTCAAGACGATTGGCCTCCTCACCCTCATGGCCCAGGCCGGGCTACACATCCCCGCCGAGGCGGACAGCGACGTGGCGGTCTTTTCCGGCGTGTACGCCGACATTGGTGACGAACAGAGCATCGAGCAGAGCCTGAGTACCTTCTCCTCACACATGACCCACATCATTCGCATTCTCCGCCAGGTGGACGAAAACAGCCTCGTGCTCCTCGACGAGCTGGGCGCCGGTACGGATCCCACGGAAGGGGCGGCCCTCGCTACGGCGATCCTCGACGATCTGCATCGCCGTGGCGTGCGCACGGTAGCCACTACCCACTACAGCGAACTGAAGGCGTACGCCTACAACCGCCCCGGCGTGATGAACGCCAGCGTGGAGTTCGATTCGGAAACGCTGCGCCCCACCTACCGTCTGCTCATTGGCGTGCCCGGGCGTAGCAACGCGATAGCCATTGCCCGGCGGCTGGGGCTTCCCGAGGAAATTGTAGAAGCGGCGCGCAGCCGGTTGAGCGAGGACGAACAGCGCGTCGAGGCAATGATCGCCTCGCTGGAGGAAAACCGCAAGCGGGCCGAGGCCGAGCGGCAGGAAGCCGAGCGGCTGCGGAGGGAAGTGGAACGCCTGCGCGACGAGTTGGCGCGGGAACGGGAACGGTTTGCCCAGGAGAAGAACCGCCTGCTGGAAAAGGCGGAACGGGAAGCGGCCCAGGCGGTGGA
>PKQU01000178.1 GCA_017577925.1 Bacillota bacterium | reverse complement strand
ATAAACAGGACCAGCACAATCGCAAAATCGTCCAAGTTGTCAAAGAAGGAACCCATGGTCATATCACCCCTCGCGAAATGTCGATAGCCGATTTGCTACCGCACTTTACTTTATGAGCGGAATTGCCGAGGTGCGTTACAACACGCGCCCATTTTTCGGGCAGGCCAACAAGAAAAGCCGCCGATTGGCGGCAATGGCCGGCACATCCCCCGTTGTCCACGGCTTCTCGGTCGCACGAACCGCTTGACGCGTATCAGCTGGAGCTAGAGGAATCGTAGCAGGAATCGCATTTGTCGTATTTGAAGTGCTTATCATACTTTTTATGGTACTTGTAATGTTTGTCGTAACCGCAGTGTGAATCGGAGTAGGATTTGCCGCAATGGGCGTAATGGGAATCATACTGGGAATAGGAATGCTTGCACCCCATCTTGTAGTAGTCCGCCTTGTGCTTGTGGTAGGCATACTTGTGATAGTAATGGCGGTGTTTCTTTTTGTCGCATTTGTGCTTTTCGGCCATCTCCATGTAGTACGCGGCGCGCTGTTTGTGGTGGCGGTACTTGTCACAATAATAATGGTAGTGGTGCGACATGCCGGTACCTCCTTCTCACGGGATACTACTACGGTATGATCGGCGAACGGGCAGAGCATAGATGCGTGTCCTGGTGCATCGACACAAAACGGAAGACGGGCAGCAAAGCACCGCCCGTTTTTCGTATTTCTGGACTCTCTCGCGGGAGGACGTCGGCACATCTCAACCCGTCCGCCGCGGCGCGAGGATTTCTTCGACCCAAACCGGCCCGTTGAAGGATTCACCGTCGATCCGATGGTGCGCGAGGCGCTCGTTGAGCAGAAGGTTCACGAAGCGCTGGCCCAGCTTCCGCCCGGCACGCCGCGAAACGATTCGGTGTTGAGAAGGGTAGAACCCCACACTGACGACGAACACCTGTTTAAGCCCACTGCGTCGGCGTGAACGTTCCCCTTGGTTTGGCAAAGCGCTACCCCCTTTCAATACGCTTATCGTTTACAACTTGGCGCGATCAAAGTGTGACCGGGACATCGAGCAAGAGCTTGCCAATCAGCTCCTTCAAGGATCTCTGGTTTGGGGCCCATTACCGTGCCGGCCATGCTGTCCCGGATATACCGTTCAAGCGGAGTCCGGGCGGAGTAAGCATGGCCTCCGCACACCTTGAGGCTCAAGTTAGCAATCTTCCGAACGGCGTCGCAGGCCATGACTTTGATTTCCAGCATCGTGACAGGATCGAGCGTCCCCTGTTCCATACGTTTGCAGGCATCCATTAGCACTCGCTCGGCCTGGTCGAACACAATGCGCATTTCGGCAATTGTCTGCTGGACGCTTTCCCCTCCATCAGGATGCGCACGGCGTGACGAACAATTCTCCACGCACCTTTCACGATCAAGGCCGCCACCACAAGGCTAACGAGCGGGTCGACCGCGTACCACGAAAACCCGTACATCAGCAGGCTCGCAACAATCGCCCCCACCGATCCGAGGGCGTCGCCGAGGACGTGCAAATACGCGCTCCGCAGGTTCACGTTCCCGTTCACGTCCCCCTTCCGCATGAGCCACCACGCGCTGAGCAGGTTCGCCGCAAGCCCGATCAATGCCACGACGACCATCGTTCCGCTGGCCACTTCGGGCGGCTGGAAAAACCGCTCCACCGCCACCCACGCAATGATCCCGGCAATCCCCAGGAGGGTGACACCGTTGACCAGCGCCGCCAGAACCTCCACCCGAGAAAAGCCGTAGGTCATGCCCGGCGACGGCGGGCGCGCCGCCATCCTCATGGCCAGGAGGCTCAGGGCCAAGGAACCGGCATCGCTCAGCATGTGGCCGGCGTCAGAGAGGAGAGCCAGGCTGCGGGTCAGCAGGCCGTCGACAACCTCCAGCAGCATGATGCCACCGGTGATGAGGAGGGCCACCGTCAGGGCCCGCATGTTGTTTGCGCGATCCGCTGTTTCATGGCGGTGCGGATCAAGGAAATTCGCGTGGTCAGGGGAACAAGATTGATGGTGATGGTGGTGATGAAGCACGCCAACCCCTCCCCTATTCATGTTCCAGATGGGCTAACGCTTGGCTGAGCAACGTCATCACATGGTCATCGTCACACGTGTAGAAAAGCAACTGCCCCTGCCGCCGATACTTCACCAAACCCATGGACCGGAGGAAAGCCAGCTGGTGGGATACGGCGGATTGCGACAACCCCAGTGTTTTGGCGAGGTCCGTGACGGAACGCTCCCCCTGCGCCAGGAGGTGCAAGATGCGAATGCGCGTCGGATCCGCCAACGCTTTAAACGTAAGTGCGGCGCGCTCCGCGATTTCGAGCGGCAACAAGGCGGGATTCCCTTTCGCCATCGCACCCCTCCTTCCGTGTCCACCATGCTGCGTTCTCCCTTCGCCGCTGGCCCGTTGATCAATTGAACTCATGTGTATATGAGCATTTGTTCATATGTTTATTCTAAAAAACTTTCCGATTTACGACAAGGCCATTCCCTCCCTTCCCGTGAGGATGTGCGGCGGTCCGCCGGGCTAGGTTTCGTCCGTGTTTTCCGCTACCGGCTTTCGCCACCGCCGGGCCTCCTCGGCCAGCGTCAACACGAGCTGGACCTCGCCCGTCCCGATGTCCAGGCGGCGGGCGATCTCCGCAGCAGACAGGCCTTCCTGAGCCAGCTCCAGCACCGCTCGATAGTTGGCCCCAATCACCCCCGCCTCGACCATGGCTGTAGCCGGCGCATCGTTCTGTGCCGGGTCGCCGTCCTCAGGACTGGACGGGCCCGTCGAGAAGCGGGTTCCCCGCGCATGCGCCGCCTCTTCCCGCATGTGCGCCGCCATCGCCTCCAGGCGCCCCTCCAGCTCGGCCACGCGGCGCTGCAGGTCCTGCACCGCTTGCTCCAAGGCACGCCGCTCGTCCCGCCAGGCGCGTAGCAGCTTCTGGTTGTCCTCGGTCCACAGGGCCGTATACTCGTCGAGCACGGCCAAGAGCGCTTCCCGCTCGCCGGCGGGATCATCCCGGCGGGCCACCTCTCGCGCCACAACGCGCGGCACCCACCAGCGCATAGCCGCAAGCCCCACCGCCAGCCCCGCAGCCAACATCAGCCATCCGTCCATGTTCCGCCTCCTTTCCGTCTCACGGCGCGCACAGCACGCGCTTGTACCGCCCCAAGGCGCCCCGCAGGCGATAAATGGCCTTGGTGTGCAGTTGGGAAATGCGCGACGGCGACAGTCCCATCACTTCGGCAATCTCGGTAAGGGAGAGGGATTCGTAGTAAAACAGTGTCACCACGAGCCGCTCCTTCTCGGGAAGCCGTTCAATGGCCCGGGCGAGAATCTCTTTCACCTGCTTGGCCTGCACGAGGTCTTCCGGCGACGGTGCCTCGTGGTCGGTCACCGTCATGTGCCGCGACGTTGAGGACCCCTCGTCGTCCACCACCGGCTCGTCGAGGGACACCTGCACGGCGCGGACCATGTCCCGCAGCACCTGGTGGAGCGACTCGACCGGCATGCCGAGGTGGTGGGAGACCTCCTCCTCCGTCACCGAC
>PKQU01000177.1 GCA_017577925.1 Bacillota bacterium | reverse complement strand
GCGAAGTGGCCGGATACACCGAGAACGGGCGGCTGTGGCGGATGTTCAAGGAACGGATGATGACGCTCGAAGAAGTTGTCCAGGATTTGCGGGGTGAGGCGGATGAAGGTCGAACAGGCCGCGCAGGTCATTGATCGCCCGGTGTACAAGGCCGCGCTGATCGACTTCCTGTATCAGCTGGCCGACGACGAGCTGTTTCTCGGCCACCGCGATTCCGAGTGGCTGGGCCTGGCCCCGGACATCGAGGAGGACGTGGCCTTCAGCTCCATCGCCCAGGACGAAGTGGGCCACGCCACGCTCTTCTACCACCTCCTCAGCGAGCTGGGCGAGGGGAAGGCAGACGATCTGGCTTACAGCCGTCCGGCGGCGGTGCGGCGCAACGCGCGGCTTGTCGAGCGGGCCAACGGCGACTGGGCGTACACGATCGTGCGCCACCTCGTGTACGACATCTTTGAAGATGTCCGCCTGGAGGCGCTGGCCTCTTCCAGCTACGCGCCGCTGGCCCACGGGGCGGTGAAGATCCGCCGCGAGGAGCGCTACCACCTCCTGCACATGGAGACGTGGTTTACCCGCCTTGGCCAGGCCGGCGGGGAGGCCAAAGCGCGTGTGGAACGGGCGGTGGCTGCCGTATGGGACGACCTGGGCGACTTGTTCTCCCTCGGTGTCCACGAGGCGCATATTGTCGCCGAAGGCATTCTGCCGGTCGCCCGCGACGAACTGGTTCAGCGCTGGGAGGCGCGGATGAAGCCTCTCTTTGAGGCGGCCCAGCTGGCGTGGCCAGGCGCACCACATCCGGCGAAGGAGGACGGCCGTCTGGGCCAGCACTCCGCCGACCTGGACGCGCTCCTCGAGACGATGGGGGAAGTCTACCGCATCGATCCCCACGCCCGTTGGTAAACCGGCCGCGGGCCGGTGAAGGGCGGCGACGGGAGGTGAAACGATGGACGAACGAATTTGCGAAACATTGGAAACGGCGCTGTGGGAGGCGCTGCAGGAGGTCAAGGATCCGGAAATTCCCACGGTGAGCGTCGTCGAGCTGGGAATGGTGCACCGCGTGGCAGCCGAGGGGGGGCGGGTCACCGTGGAGATGCTGCCTACCTTCGTTGGCTGCCCAGCCCTGGACATCCTGCGCCGCGATGTGACAGCACGCCTGGCGCAGGTGGACGGGGTGGAGGAGGTGGAGGTGCGCTTTGTCCTGAACCCGCCGTGGACGTCGGATCGCATCACACCCGAGGGGCGCCGGAAGCTGGCCGAATTCGGCCTGGCGCCACCGCCTGCTTCCGACGGTATGGCGATCGCGCCGGAGTGTCCCTATTGCGGCGCGCGGGACACCGCCATCGAGAACCTGTTTGGTCCGACTGCCTGTCGCGCCATTTTCTACTGCAAAGCCTGTCGGCAGCCGTTTGAAGGCATGAAGCCCGTGTAAGCGGTTTCGCCGCATTCCCACGCCGCTGCGGAAGCCGCGAGCGGGCGGTGTGCGGGAAACCGAGACGTGAGGAAGACGGGACGCGTCAAGACGGTGTGTGAGGAAGACGGGACGAGAACGCGTTGCGGGGAAGACGAGGGAGGGGACCGCTGTGCTGTTCCAACCGGAAATCGAACTGATGGATCGGCCGGCGCTGAAGCGACTGCAGTCGGCTCTGCTCCGCGAAACGGTCGAACGGGTGTACCACCGCGTGCCTTTCTATCGCCGGCTGTTCGACGAGCGGGGGATCAAGCCCGAGGACATTCGCGGGGTCGAAGACCTGCACAAGCTTCCGTTAACGAAAAAGTCCGATCTAAGGGAAAATTATCCCTTCGGGCTTTTTGCCGTGGACCTGCGGGACGTCGTGCGCATCCACGGGTCTTCGGGGACGAAGGGCAAGCCAACGGTTGTGGGGTATACGAAGCGGGACATCCAGAACTGGGCCGAGGTCTGCGCGCGGGCCATCGCCACGGCAGGGGGACGTCCGGGCGACGTCTTCCACAACGCCTACGGCTACGGCCTGTTTACGGGCGGTCTCGGCATGCACTACGGTGCGGAACGGTTGGGCTGCACGGTTGTGCCGGTGTCCGGCGGCAACACACCGCGCCAGATCACGCTCATTGAAGACTTCAAACCGCGCGGGATCGCCGGCACGCCGTCCTACGTGCTGAACATCGCCGAGACGATGGAAGTGATGGGCAAGGATCCGCGCACCACCAGCCTGGAGTACGGGATCTTCGGGGCCGAGCCGTGGACGGAGGAGATGCGCCAGACGCTGGAGGAGAAGCTGGGCATCAAGGCCGTGGACATCTACGGGCTGTCGGAGGTGATCGGTCCCGGCGTGGCCATTGAATGCTGGGAAGCCCAGGAGGGGCTCCACATCGCCGAAGACCACTTCCTCGTCGAGGTCATCGATCCGGAAACGGGCGAGCCGCTGCCGCTCGGGGAAACGGGCGAGCTGGTCTTCACCTCGCTCACCAAAGAAGCGTTCCCCGTCATTCGCTACCGTACCGGCGACGTGGCCTTCCTCTATCCCGAGCCCTGTCGCTGCGGTCGGACGCACATCCGCATGTCGCGCGTCAAGGGGCGAATCGACGACATGCTGATCATTCGCGGGGTGAACGTGTTCCCGTCGGAGATGGAAGCCGTGGTGCTCAGCGTGCCGGAGCTGACCGCCCATTACCAGGTGGTGATCGATCGCCAGGGGGCCTTGGATCAGGTGACCCTGGAGGTTGAAGTGTCGGAATCCTTTGTCGCGGGCATTGGTGGTTTCGCGCCGGAACACCCGAGCCTTGGCCGGTTGGCCGGACACCTGCGCGAGATGCTGAAGGATGCCCTCGGCGTCACTGTGGACGTGGCCCTGAAGGCCCCGCACACCCTCCCGCGCAGCGAAGGAAAGGCCAAGCGCATCATCGATCGCCGACAGCTGTATCAGACCAACCCCTCCGCGTCCAAGACGACAGTGTAATGGATCCGTTTCGTTAGGCGCAGCAGGCATTCCCGCGCCGATGGATGTCATAACGATCGGAAGGGTGGGACCATTTGAACAACGCAAGGGGAGGCGAGGAGCATGGTCAAACTGATCGCCCTGTACCGCCAGCCGGAAGACAAGGAGGCCTTTGACCGCCATTACTTTGAGACCCACGCCCCGCTGGCCAAGAAGATGCCCGGCCTCCAGAAAATCGAGGTGACGCGCATCAGCGGCACGCCGATGGGCGGCGAGGCGGAGTACTACTTGATGGCCGAGATGGTGTTCGCCGACCGCGCCGCGTTGGATGCGGCAATGGCGTCGCCGGAAGGGAAGGCGGCGGCCAAGGACCTGATGGGCTTCGCCGGCAAGCTCGTGTACATGATGATCGGCGAAGTAGTGGAGGCCTGAGGGCGGGCGATGGAGCGGGCGTACCAACACCTGCTGGTCGACCTTTCCGACGGCGTGGCTCTTATCCGCCTGAACCGCCCGGAGGTGCTCAATGCCCTCAACCTGGCGCTGGTCGACGAGCTGGTTGACGCCTTGGAACGCCTCGACCGCGACGACGCGGTCCGCTGCATCGTCCTCACCGGAAACGAGCGGGCCTTTGCCGCCGGCGCGGACATCACGGAGATGGCCGAAGCCGGCGTGGTGGAGAT
>PKQU01000026.1 GCA_017577925.1 Bacillota bacterium | reverse complement strand
TACGGGAGAGTTTTTGGGGCAGGTCGGGATCTTTTGTCCAAAGCCCGTCATCCGAGCGAAAGTCCGGTATCCCCGAGTCGGTGCTGATGCCGGCGCCGGTCAGAAAAACAATGCGCTGGGATTCACGTATCCACCTGGCGAGTGTCGTAAGCGGTTCCAATGAAGCCGCCTCCTTTTGGGGGTTTGATAAAGGAAAACCCCTATCGTCAAAGGATGATCATTTCAATAATGAACGTGCTTTCGCAATTTACAGTTAAGATTCAGTTAAGATTCAATCAAAAACAAACGCCCGTTTCAACGGGCGTGATGTTCACATAGGCGTCGATAACGATGGATTTGTCACGTTTTTGTCAATAAATAACCATTTTTTCTCGTCGCGCGGGATCAGGCGCTCCCATCCTGTCAAACCGCGTGGCCGGCCGGCGCCGGGGCAGAGCCGGCCACCGGCGCGCGGCTGTACGGGATGCACAGCGGCGTGCCGTAGAGGGGATCGGGCACCACCTTGCAGTCGACCCCGAACACGTCCCGCACCAGTTCCTCTCCGACGATCTCTTCCGGCGCCCCCTGGGCATACACCGCCCCGTTCCGGAGGGCCACCAGGTGATGGGCATACCGGCAGGCCAGGTTAAGGTCGTGCAGCACCATGACGATGGTGCGCCCCTCGCATGCGTTCAAATTGGCCAAGAGATCCAAAATCTCGACCTGGTGAGCCAAATCAAGATAGGTGGTCGGCTCATCGAGGAGAAGGATCGGTGTCCCCTGGGCCAGGGCCATCGCGATCCAGGCCCGTTGGCGCTGCCCTCCGGAAAGGGCGTCGACGGGACGATCGGCATACCCGATCATTCCCGTCCATTCGAGGGCCTGCCGCACCATGCGCTCGTCTTCCTCGCTCCATTGGTTCAGCCAATTCTGGTACGGATAGCGTCCCTGTTTGACCAGCCCAAGCACCGTCAACCCTTCCGGTGCCACCGGGCTTTGCGGAAGAATGGCCAGCTGCTTGGCCACCTCGCGGGTCGGCAGCTTGGCGATGGCCCTCCCGTCGAGGTAAACGGCCCCTCCCTGCGGTTTGAGGAGCCGAGCCAACGCGCGAAGCAGCGTCGACTTGCCGCAACCGTTTCGGCCGATGAGTACGGTGATCTTCCCCTCGGGCACGCGCAGGTCGAGCTGATCTATGATGATCGCGTTGCCGTACGCCACGGTGACCTGGCGGCTTTCCAGCATGGGCATGCCCGCGTTCCCCCCTTACCGGTTTCGATGGCGAACAAGCAGATACAAAAAGAACGGCGTGCCGACTGCTGCCGTGAACACGCCCACCGGGATGTCCAGCGGGGCAAACGCCGTCCGCGCCACGGCGTCGGCTACCACCACCATCAAGCTGTCGGTGAGTGCCGCCGCAGCCGCCAACGGTCCCAAGGAAGGTCCCACCAACTGCCGTGCGATGTGCGGCGCCAGTAGGGCCACGAAGCCGATGGCTTCGGGCCACCTTCACCCAAGGTTTTGCCTCAAGCATCCCTGTGCCGCTTCATCGGACGCGTCGCCTTCATTGGGATTGAGAATCTTTCTCTATTACAAGTATAGAGAGGGGGCTCCACTTGCGTCAATGCATGACGCCTCACTTCGCGCTTCCACCGCGCACATCCGGCGGGTACGGAACCCCCGCACCGCCTTGCTGTCCGCGCTGCCGCACCGCTTCAAACAGGAGCACCCCTGCGGCCACGGCCACGTTGAGCGACTCCGCCCGCCCGGGCATGGGAATGGTTACCGCGCCATCGGCGAGCGCCGCAAGATCGGGGGACACGCCGCTGCCCTCGTTGCCCACCACAAAGGCGGTGGGCGACACGTACAGCGCCGGATCGTCGTAGCGGCAACCGGAGAGCGCCGCCGTCCACACAGCCCATCCGGCCTTTCGCAACGCCGGTACCACGTCCGCCAGCGGCGCGGCAAAAACCGGCACGTGAAACAGGGAGCCCATTGTGGCGCGCACCGTCTTGGGGTTGTACGCGTCGGCGGTGCCGGTCCCGAGAAACACGGCATCGGCGCCGGCGGCGTCGGCCGTGCGGATGAGCGTGCCGACGTTGCCGGGATCCTGCACGGCGTCGACCAGGAGAAGCAGCCCCCGCCCCGTCGCGGTGGTGGCCTGCTCGGCCAGCCACTGCCGCCAGTCGCGCACCGGCATGCGCGCAATGGCCAACACGGCCTGCGGCGTCTCCGTCGTCGCCAGGTGCGCGATCACCTCGGGCGTACACGCGACCCAGCACGGCCCCTCCGCGCCACGCGCCCATGTGGCCAGTTCCTCCGGCAGCGGACGCGTCTCGTCCCACAGCACATGGGTGACCGGCGCCCCCGCAGCCAGCGCCTCCGCCACCACATGCGTTCCCTCAAGTAAAAACAAGCCGGCGCGCTCACGTCCCTTGCGCGTCTGCAGCTTGCGCCACGCGCGAACCCGCGTGTTTTGCAGCGATACGATCCGTTCCATCGATCCTCACGCCTTGTCCTGCAACCGGCGCAAATCGTCGTTGCGCCCCAACACGACGAGGATGTCGCCGGTGCGCACCACGTCTTCGGCCCGCGGGGCGATGTTGATGCGTGTTCCGCTCTTGATGGCCATCACGTTGCAGCCAAACTTGGCCCGAATGTCGAGCTCACGCAGCGTCTTGCCGTCCATGTTGTGCGAGGCGACGACTTCGGCGATGCTGTAGTCGTCGGCCAGCTCAATGTAGTCGAGGATGTTCGGAGACACGAGATGGCGGGCCACCCGTACCCCCATGTCCCGTTCCGGGAAGATCACCTCGTCGGCGCCGATCTTGTACAGCACCTGCCCGTGGCGGTGGTTCTGCGCCTTCACGACAATGCGCTGTACGCCCAGTTCCTTCAGGATCAACGTTGCGAGAATGCTTGCCTGGATGTCGGCCCCGATGGCCACCACCACGACATCAAAATTGCGGATACCCAGGGCCTTGAGGGCTTCCTCGTCCGTTGCATCGGCTTGCACCGCATGCGTCACATAGGGCAGGGCCTCCTGGATGCGGTCCTCGTCGCTATCGATGGCCAGCACCTCGTGTCCCAGCTCGGTCAAGGTGCGCGCGACGCTCGAACCGAAACGGCCCAGACCGATCACGGCAAACTGTTTCGCCATGTCCATCCCCTCTTTCGCCCTTAGTTTATCACAGGCCCCGAGCCACCTCCGCGATACGGCGGCAACCAGAAGGCAACGGCGCAGTTCCGCGTAAAACCGCGCGCGGGCGGGTAGGATAAGCGCAGGCGGAAGACTTCCGGACAAAGGAGGCATGTCCCGTGCGCATCGAAGACCTGGACCTGCGCCAGGCCGTTCTGCACAACCTGCGCGGCGCGACCAGCGAAGAGCTGCGCGACATGATCACCGACGCCATCACGACGCGGGAAGAGAAGGCCCTCCCGGGGCTCGGCGTGTTGTTCGAACTCCTGTGGACCCACGCAAGCCCCCAAGAACAGCAACACATGCTGTCCACCCTGGAAGCGCAGGTTAACCCGCCCCACGCATAGGAACCCTCCCGCGCACACAGCGGAAACGCGAAAAGCGGCCGAACCATCGGCCGCTTTTCCGTTCGCCGTGGAGCCGGTTGACCCCTGCAGGCCTTGCTCAGCCGCGGAGGGTGAGGGCCCCGGTGCGCGTAACCGCCGAAACGGCGCTGCCGGTGCGGGCCTCACGTCCGTCCCAAGCCTGGAGGGTCATCCATACCAGCACGCCAAACAGGGCCGCCACCAGGACGGTGTGCACCAGGGCGACCAGCAGGTTCAGCCCGGTCAACACGACCAACCCGCCGCTGACCACCTGAAGCCCCGTCAGGGCAAGCACGACCCAGCCGGCCCATCGCAGATCGCGACGATCGCGCAACGACCGCTCCGTCATCACCACGATGGCCAACACCAGGAGGATCAGCACAAGCGCCGCCGCCCGATGCAGGAACTGGATGGCGACCTGCCCGGTGAGCGGCGGAACCAGCCGGCCAAAGTTGAGGGGCCAGTCTGGAATGGCCATGCTCGCGCCGGAATGGCGCACCAAGGCCCCCAGGTAAACTACAACATAGGTGTAGACCGTCGTCCCGGCAACCAGCCACAAGAAGCGCCGCGGCACCGCCGTCTTCGCCCGGCGGGCGTTTTCGCCCACATACAGCTGAATGGCGATGAGCAACACGCTGGCAAAGGCGGTGAGGGAAATGCCGAAATGCAGCGCCATAATGAGGTCCGACTGGTCCCAGACCACTGCCGCCGCCCCGAGCAATGCCTGGACGAACGTGGTCAACAGGGCGAAAAAGCCGAAGAACCGAACCCAGGGGATGTGCCCCGCCCTCCGCCACGACCAGACCACCGTGGCCAGCAGCATCGGCGTGATCAGGGCCGTGACAAGGCGGTGGCTCCACTCAATGATCGCTTCCAGCTCCAGCGGGGGCAAGAGGCGTCCGTTGCACAGGGGCCACGAGTCTCCGCACCCGTCGCCGGAACCGGTCTTCGTCACCAACGCACCGCCGAGCAACAAGAGCAGCATGCCAAGGGTCGTCGCAACAGCCAATAGCTTTAATCCACGTGAAATCATGGCAGGCAACACCCCATCCCGTTGTGTGCAAACATGCACTTCCGTAATACAAAAATATCACAACACAACAATATCACAACAGACGGGGTGCGTCGTTAGGAGATGACCGGATTGTTCACCAATTTGGCAAAATCGCGCGCCCAACCGACCGGGACAACCGATCAATACGCCTTCAGCTTGGCCACGGTGTCGGCATCCAGCCGCTTGACCAGCGCCACCAGCAGGCGCACGGTACGCTCGACGTCGTCGCGGTGGAGGATTGCCGCATGGCTGTGAATGTACCGCGTCGGAATGGAGATGGCGATGGACGGCACGCCTTTCCCCTGCAGGTGGAAGCGTCCGGCGTCGGTACCGCCGCCCGGCATGGCATCGTATTGGATGGGAATGTCCAGCTCCTTTGCCGTGTCCATCACCAGGTCGCGCAGGCCCGTGTGCGGAATCAGGGTCGCGTCGTAGATGAGCACCTGCGGACCGCCGCCCAGCTTGGCCAACGCCTCGTCCTTGCTCACCCCCGGCGTGTCGCCGGCGATGCCCACATCCACGGCAAAGGCCACGTCGGGTGCGATCAGGTTGGCGCTCGTCTGGGCGCCGCGCAGGCCCACCTCTTCCTGCACCGTCCCCACGGCATACACCGTGTTCGGGTGCTCCTCGCCCTTGAGCTCCCGCAGCACGAGCGCCGCGACGGCGCAGCCGATGCGGTTGTCCCAGGCCTTGGCCATCAGCAACTTCTCGTTTTTCATCACCGTGAACGGGCAGATGGGCACCACCGGATCGCCCGGGCGGATGCCGAAGGACTCGGCCTCTTCCCGGCTCGTCGCCCCGACGTCAATGAACATGTCCTTGATCTCCACCGGCTTCTTCCGCTTCTCCTCCGGCAGAATGTGCGGCGGGACAGAGCCGATCACGCCCTCGATCGGGCCGTTGCGCGTGATCACGTGCACGCGCTGGGCCAAAAGCACCTGGCTCCACCACCCGCCAAGGGGTTGGAACCGGAGGAAGCCCTCATCGGTAATGCGCGTCACCAGGAAGCCGACCTCGTCCATGTGCCCGGCGATCATCACCTTGGGCGAAGCGGCCGTGCCCCGCTTTTCGGCCACCAGGCTGCCCAGGTTGTCCGTGTACACCCGATCGGCCAGCGGGGCCATGTGGCGGGCGAGAATCTCCCGCACCGGCCCTTCAAACCCCGGCGCCCCCGGCGCTTCGGTCAGCTCTTTGAACAGTTGGAGCGTTTCATCCCATACCATCGATCCGTCTCCCCTTTGTCATGTTCCCTTACCCGCATCGCGCGGTTCATGGCCGGCGCACGATGCACAGCACCATCCTGGCCAATGCTAGTATACCAAATTCGTCCAATCTTCACACGTGTATGGCGGCATCTCGCCCCGGAATGCTCAGGAGGCCGCAAGCCCGCCCGCCAGCCGCTCGCGATAGGCGGCCAGCACCGCTTCGTACCACATCACGCCGCCTCGCGACTGCCGCTTGTCGTCCACCGGCAATACCTCACGATCCGGCGTCCATATCCGATGACATGGTATAATGCCCATATACCACCGTTGGGGAGGAAGAACCATGCAGCTGCAAAACGCAGAGGAGATCATCGCGTTTATCAAAAGCAGTGAAAAGAAAACACCGGTGAAGGTATACCTGAAAGGGAAGCTGGAGGAGATCGACTTCGGGCCGAACGTGAAAGCGTTTGGGTTCGGACAAGCCGCGATCCTGTTCGGAGACTGGAAGGAGATCCAGCCCCTGCTGGAGGCGCACAAGGACAAGATTGAAGACTACGTGGTGGAAAATGACCGCCGCAACTCGGCCATCCCGCTCCTCGACCTGAAGGATATCCCCGCACGCATCGAGCCGGGGGCGATCATCCGTGAGCACGTGACCATCGGCAAAAACGCCGTCATCATGATGGGCGCGGTGATCAACATCGGCGCCGTTATCGGCGAAGGAACGATGGTCGACATGAACGCTGTCGTCGGCGGGCGCGGCATCATCGGGAAGAACTGCCACATCGGCGCGGGAGCGGTTATCGCCGGGGTGATCGAGCCGCCGTCGGCCCAGCCGGTGGTGATTGAGGACGACGTGATGATCGGGGCCAACGCCGTCATCCTCGAAGGCGTGCGCGTAGGCAAGGGCGCCGTCGTCGCCGCCGGGGCCGTGGTGACCGATGACGTCCCGCCGTACACGGTGGTGGCTGGCGTGCCGGCGAAGGTAATCAAGAAAATTGACGAGAAGACGCGTGCCAAAACGCAGATTCGCGAAGAACTGCGTCAATTGTAAGGGTTTCCCACACCAAACCGACACAATCGCCACAGACAGGAGAACCGCCATGGCCGAGCGAACCGATTGGCTAACCCTCGATCAGACCTACCTCCTTCCCACCTACAACCGCCTTCCCATCGCCATTGCCCGCGCGCAGGGCAACTACGTGTATGACACGGAGGGCAACGCCTACCTCGACCTGTTCACCGGGCTGGCCGTTAACGTCCTCGGTCACGGCCACCCCACGGTGCTCGCGGCGCTTCGCGAGCAGGCCGAAGCGTTTCTGCACATTTCCAACGTGTTTTTGAATCCTCCGGCCATCCGCCTGGCCCAACGCCTCGTGGCCCACACCTTCCCCGGCAAGGTGTTTTTCACCAACTCGGGGGCCGAGGCCACGGAGGCGGCGATCAAGCTGGTGCACATGTGGTCCCGCAGGCGCGGTGGCGGCCGGGCCGGCTTTGTCGTGCTGAAAAACAGCTTCCACGGCCGCACCCTCGGCGCCCTGCGCCTGACGCGCCAGAAAGCCGTGCAGCAGGATTTCCCGACGCCGCCCGTCCCTGTGTATGAGGTGGAACCCGAAGACGTCGCCCAGGTGGAAGCAGTGTTGCGGGCACATCGCCCGGCCGCCGTCCTCGTCGAGCCCGTGCTGGGTTCCGGCGGCGTCGTCCCGCTGTCGGAGGGTTATCTCCAAGCCCTCGAGCGGCTGTGCCGGGTGCACGGCGCGCTCTTCGGCGTCGACGAAATCCAGACGGGCATGGGCCGCACCGGAACCCTCTTTGCCTACCAGCAGGCCGGCGTCACACCGGACTTCCTCCTCTTCGCGAAGGGCGTGGGCGGTGGGCTACCCCTCGGCGGCGTCATCGCCGGCAAGCAGCTGGCCGACGTCTTTGCGCCCGGCGACCATGGCAGCACCTTCGCCCCGTCCCCCCTGAGCGCGGCCTGCGGCAACGCGGTCCTGAAAGTGCTGCTGGACGACGGGCTGATGGAAGAGGGGCGTCGGGTGGCGGCCTACCTGCGCGAACGGCTCGAAGCGCTCTGCCGCGCCCACCCCGATGCCTTCGATGCCGTGCGCGGCAAGGGAATGATGCTCGGCCTGCCGATGAAATGGCCCCCCGGAGCCGTCCGCGCCCTGCAACGGGCGCTGCTTCGACAGGGCTTTCTCTTCGACGTCACCCAGCGGACCATCATCCGCCTGCTGCCGCCGCTCACCCTCACCCCGGGCGAGGTAGACGCCTTTGTCGCCGCCCTCGACGCGCACGTGCGGCAAGGCGCGCCGGACGACGGGCAGACAGAATGAGGCGAAGCGGGCCGACCCCGTGGGGGGCGCCCGCTTTGGCCTTTCTCCCCGCCGATTCGTGCTACAATGAGGAAAAATCCGCACGAAAGGAAGACCCGCATGGCCGACACCACCCTGTCGCCGTTTGTGGAGATCCGACGCAAATTGCACCAGATTCCCGAACCGGGCTTTGCCGAGGTCAAGACGCAACGCTTCCTGCTCGACTATTTGGCCACACTGCCCGCCGAGCGCCTGGAGATCGCCACCTGGCGCACCGGCGTGCTGGCCAAGGTGAAGGGTACCGCTCCGCGGCGCATCCTGGCCTGGCGGGCAGACATGGACGGCCTTCCCGTCATCGAGGAGACGGGCCTCCCCTATCGCTCCCAGCATGACGGTTACATGCACGCCTGCGGCCACGACATGCACATGGCCATCGCTCTGGGCGTGCTGACCCACTTTGTTCACCATCCGGTGCGCGACGATCTCCTGTTCGTCTTCCAGCCGGCCGAGGAGGGGCCCGGCGGCGCCCGGCCGATGCGGGAAAGCGAACCGTTCCGCCGCTGGCGTCCGGAGGCAATCTTCGCCCTGCACATCGCCCCGGAGTACCCGGTGGGCACCATCGCCACCCGTCCGGGCGTCCTCTTCGCCAACACGTCGGAACTGTTCATCGATCTCATCGGCCAGGGCGGCCACGCCGCCTTCCCCCACCGCGCCAATGACATGGTGGTGGCGGCCTGCCACCTCGTCACCCAGCTGCAGACGGTGGTTGCCCGCAACGTCGATCCCCTCGAGGCGGCGGTGATCACCGTGGGCAAGATCGAGGCGGGAACCAAGCAGAACGTCATCGCCGAGCGGGCGCGCCTGGAAGGGACGATTCGCACGCTGTCGATCGACGCCATGCGGCAGATCAAGGCGCGCATCGAGGCCATCGTCGCCGGCATCGAGACGGGGTTCGGCTGCCGGGCCGCCATCGACTACGGGGCCAACTATTGCCAGGTGGACAACGATCCGGTTCTCACCCGGGAATTTCTCGACTGGGCCCGCGCCCGGAGCGACGTGCGCGTGGTGGAGTGTCCGCCGGCGATGACCGGCGAGGATTTCGGTTACTTTCTCGAGGAGATTCCCGGCTTCCTCTTCTGGCTCGGCGTGGGCTCGCCCCACGGCCTGCACTCCTCCCGCCTCCGTCCCGACGAGCGGGCCATCGACGTGGCCATCCGCCTGGTGACGGCGTACCTGGCATGGAAGGCCTCCGCCTGATACGGCGCATTCCGAACCGCTTCAGCAAAAACCGGCACGGGGATTTCACCCCGTGCCGGTTGTTCGAAGGGCTCGCCGTGCTCCGATCGCCTTTCACCCGGAACACAGGCGGTCGGCACAATGCCGTTTGGATTGTTTGCAAAACGTTAACCGTTTGGCAACACACCGCTCACGGTCTGCAGATACGATGAGAACAGGATGCTCCCTCCAAACCGGGATACCTGCTTTCCTCACCTGCTGTTTCCCTGCCGGTGCCGCAGGGTTTTTTTGTGCCTTCACCCTTCCGCCGCCTGCAAAAATTCCTCGAGGGCCGCGCGTACTTCCGCCGCCGTGCCGAGGGCGAGCACGCGCGCGGCCAGCGCGCGGCATTCGCTTGCGTCCAACCGATGAAGAAGCAGCTTGATGCGCCGCAGCGCCCCCGCCTCCATGCTCCACTCGTCAAGGCCTAGCCCCAGAAGCAGCGGCGCCGCCAGCGGTTCACCGGCCATGCCCCCGCACATCCCCACCGGCTTGCCCCGGCGATGGGCCGCCTCGATCACTTGCGCGATAAGGCGCACCACCGCCGGATGGAACGGGTCGTACAGCGCGGCCACCTTCTCATTGGTCCGGTCCACGGCCACGGTGTATTGCACCAGATCGTTGGTGCCGATGCTGAAAAAGTCCACCTCTTCGGCAAACCGGTCGGCCAGAAGCGCCGCTGCCGGCACCTCCACCATGATGCCGAGCGGAATGTCAGCGGCAACCGGAATCCCCTCCGCTTCACAGCGCCGCCGAACGTCTTCGTACACCGCCTTGGCCGCCCGCCACTCGTCAAAACTGGAAATCATGGGGAAGAGAATGCGCACCGGCCCGTGGGCGCTGGCGCGCAGGATGGCCCGCAACTGGGTCTCGAACAGCTCCCGTCGCTCCAGGCACAGCCGGATGGCCCGGTAGCCAAGGAACGGGTTGGATTCCTTCGGCAGCGCCAGCGCCGGCAGCTCCTTGTCGCCGCCCACGTCGAGGGTCCGGATGGTGACCGGCCGGCCACCCATCCGCTCCACGACTTCGCGGTAGGCGCGGTATTGGGCCTCTTCACCGGGCAGGTCGGGCGACTCAAGAAAGAGAAACTCGGTGCGGAACAGACCGACGCCCTCGGCCCCACTGGCGAGCGCGGCGGCCACCTCGGCCGGCGTGCCGATGTTGGCTTCCAGCGTCACCCGTTGCCCATCCCGCGACTGGGCCGGGCGATCGCGCATCGCCTCCCATTCCGCCTCCAGCCGCCGTTCTTCCGCCACCTTCGCCTCAAAAGCCTTCAGCGTCTCCGGTTCGGGGTTGACCACGCACCGGCCCCGCGTGCCGTCGAGGACGACGAGATCACCGTCCCGGATGGCCTCCAACGCCTCCGCCACGCCGAAGACGGCCGGAATGCCCAGCGCACGAAGGAGAATCGCAGCGTGGGACGTTTTCCCGCCGACCCGGGCCACCACCCCATGCACGCGGTTCGGGTCAAGGCGCGTCGCGTCGGAAGGCAGGAGGTCGTCGACAACGAGCACAACCGGCTCGCCGGCGTCCCCCAGCACCTCGTCCGTATCGCCCCGAAGGATGCGAACCAGGCGCCGAGCAATGTCGCGAACGTCGGCCGCCCGTTCGCGGAGATAGGCATTGTCCAAGGCGGCCAGTTGCGCGGCCAGCTCCTCGGCCACCGCCTGCACCGCCGCTTCCGCCGACAGACGGTCCGCCTCCACGCGGCGCAGCACTTCCGGAAAGAAGAGCGGATCGTCCAGCATGGCCTCCTGCACCAGGAGGATGCGCGCGTTTTCCTCCCCGACGGTTTGGGCCGCCCGCTCGGCCTCGGCCCGCAACTCACGCCGTACCGCCTCGCGCGCCGCCTCCAGCCGCGCCCGTTCCACCGACGGCTCCGCAGGCGCCGAATGCGCCCCGTCCGCCCGCTCCGGCGCGCGCACCCGCGCCCGGGCCAAGGCGACGCCGTCCGACACGCCAATGCCGGTAAGACGCGTTTCCGTTCCCTGAACCATGTCCGTCACTGGTCCTCCCCAAACTTCTTGGCCACCAGATCCGCCAGGGCGTCCACGGCGGCCGCCGCATCCGGCCCGTCCGCCTCGACGGTGATCGCCTCACCCGGGCCAACAGCCAGACTCATCAGCCCGAGGATGCTCTTGCCGTCCACCGCCCGGCCGTCGGCCTTGCGCACGGTGATGCGCGCCTGGAAGCGGTTGGCCGTCTGCACGAATAGCTGCGCCGGCCGGGCGTGCAATCCGGCGCCGTTGGTGATGGTCAGCGTTTTGGTGATCATCGTGTTCCCTCCTGCTTTCGCTGGGTCATCGGTTGCGTGAAAGCGGTTGCGTTTGCCCTTGCAGTTATCCCGCCAAGGCCTGCCGCACATCGGCGGGCTCTTTTGCCTGCTGCAGCCGCTGCCGGACGCCCTCATCCATCACCTTGCGCGCCAGCTGGGCGAGGAGCTGCAGATGGGTGTTGCCCGCTTCCGCCTCCGGAACGGCCAACAAAAAGACGAGGGTGACCGGCGCACCGTCAAGGGAACCCCAATCGAGGGGCGTCTTCAGGCGGGCGAAGGCCACGCCGGGGCGCACCACACCGGACGACTTGCCGTGGGGAATGGCCAGCCCGAAGCCTACCCCCGTCGAGCCGTGAGCCTCGCGGCGGAGGACCGCATCGAGAAATGCCCCTTTATCCGCCACCGCACCCGTTTCCACCAGACGGTCGGCCAACGCGTTCAGGCACCCTTCTTTGCTGTCGACCGCCCAATCAAGCAGGATCGCTTCGTCTTGGAGCAGGTTCGTCACGTCCATTTGTTCATCCCCCTTTTCCAACGGCGGGCCCGTCCGGTCCAACTGTCGGGGGGCGGGCCACACCTGTCCGGTCTCCCGGCTTAGGCACTGGCCGGGGTCTTTTCCTCATCCGTCTCCTGCGACGTTCCGTTCGCGGCCGTGCGCTTGAGCAGGTTCACCAACAGCGCCGTTACCACCATTCCGGCGGCAATGGCCACCACATACCCGAGCACGTTCCCGACGGCATGGGGGATCGGCAGCACGAAGATCCCGCCGTGGGGCGCGCGCAGCGTGGCGCCAAAGGCCATCGACAGCGCACCGGCCACCGCCGATCCCGCCATGATCGACGGGATGACGCGCAGCGGATCGGCGGCGGCAAAGGGAATGGCCCCTTCGGTGATGAAGGACAGGCCCAGTACGCCCGCCGCCTTGCCCGCCTCCCGCTCTTCGGGCGTGTACCGCTTCGGCGCCAGGACCGTGGCCAGCCACAGCCCGAGGGGCGGCGTCATGCCGGCCGCCATCACTGCGGCCATCGGCTCGTAGACATTGCTCCCCAAGAGGCCCACGGCAAAGGTGTACGCCGCTTTATTAACCGGTCCGCCCATGTCAAAGGCCATCATCGCTCCGAGGATCAGGCCAAGGAGAACGGCGTTGGTGCCGCTAAGCCCCTGCAACCAGCCGGTCAGCGCGTCCATAACCGCCTTTACCGGTGCGCCGATGACGTACACCATCAAGAGGCCGACGGCCAGCGTGGACAAAAACGGAAGGATCAGCACCGGCTTGAGGCCTTCCAGGTTTTTCGGCAGGCGAATGGCTGCCTTGAGCCACCGGGTCAGGTAGCCGGCGAGAAGACCGGCCACAATCCCGCCGAGAAAGCCGGCACCCACCTTCGCGGCCAGCATCCCGCCCACCAGTCCGGGAGCGAGCCCCGGCTTTTCGGCCACCGAATAGGCGATGAACCCCGCCAACACCGGTACCATCAGCGCGAAGGCGGCACCGCCCCCGATGTCCATCAGCGCGGCGGCCAGCGTGCCCTGCTCCTTGAAGGCTTCAATGCCGAAGGCAAAGGACAGGGCGATGATCAGTCCGCCGGCCACGACAAGGGGGATCATGTGCGACACGCCGGTCATCAAGTGCTTGTACAGCCCCCGGCGCTCGGCGCTGCGGCGAGCCTTTTCCGCTTCGATGCGCGCCACCACCGCCTGGGCATCCAGCGGCCGGGCGGCCAAGGCCTCGTCAATGAGCCGGCCCGGATCTCTGATCGCCTCGCTCACCCCTACCTTGATCACCGGCTTGCCGGCAAACCGCCCTTCGTCTACGTCGGTGTCCGCGGCGATGATGATGGCGTGGGCCGCGCGGATCTCCTCCGGCGTCAGGGCGTTCTCCACGCCGACCGCCCCGCGCGTCTCCACCTTAAGGTCGACCGCTTTCTCCCGCGCCGCCTTCAGCAGCGCCTCCGCCGCCATGTAGGTGTGGGCAATGCCCGTGGGGCACGCCGTGACGGCAAGCAGCTTCTTCATTGTGTTTCCCCCTTCCTCCATCTTGCACGCATGCAGCAACGCCTACCGGCGCCTTCAGACCGCCTCCAGCGCCGCGACGCGCACCCGGTCGAGGGCGGCGCGCACCTCGGCCAGCGTGCACACTTGGGTGCCCGACTTGGCCGCCGTCACCGTTCCGGCCGCCGTGGCC
>PKQU01000176.1 GCA_017577925.1 Bacillota bacterium | reverse complement strand
TATTCGCCTCTCCCTTCTGCTGGATCGATGGTGTGGGTCTTGCTCACGCGAGGCGCTCGACGAGGGTGGCGATGCCCTGGCCGACGCCGATGCACATCGTCGCCAGGCCGTAGCGCCCGCCGCGACGACGCAACTCGTACACCAACGTGCCGAGGATGCGCGCGCCGCTGGCCCCGAGGGGATGGCCGATGGCGATGGCGCCGCCGTTAACGTTCACCTTGGCGTGATCCAAACCCAGCTCACGGATGCACGCCAGCGCCTGGGCGGCGAAGGCCTCGTTCAGCTCCACCAGGTCGAGGTCGTCGACGGTGAGTCCGGCGCGCGCCAGGAGCTTGCGCGTGGCGTAGATCGGCCCCAGACCCATGTAGCTCGGGTCGACGCCGGCCACGGCGAAGGTGACAATCCGCGCCAACGGCGTAAAGCCGAGGGATTCGGCCGTCTTGCGTTCCATGATCAGGAGCGCCGCCGCCCCGTCGTTGATCCCCGACGAGTTGCCGGCCGTCACCGTTCCTCCCGGGCGGAAGGCGGGTTTCAGCTGGGCCAGCTTCTCCAGGGTCGTGTCCGGGCGCAGGTGCTCGTCCTTGTCGAAGAGGCGCGTCTCGCCGCGGCCGGCGGGCACCTCCACGGGGACGATTTCGTCGGCGAACTTGCCCTCTTCCCACGCCCGGGCCGCCCGCCGCTGGCTCTCCAGGGCAAAGGCGTCCTGCTCCTCGCGGGTGATGCCGAAACGCTCAGCGACGTTCTCCGCCGTCTCCCCCATGCTGTAGGGCGGGTACTTTTCCGCCAGGCGGGGGTTGACGAAGCGCCAGCCAATCGTCGTATCCACCAACTCGCGGTTGCCGCGGGGCAGTTCCTCCTCGGGCTTCAACATGACGAGGGGCGCCCGCGACATGCTCTCCACCCCGCCGGCAATGAAGATGTCGCCGCACCCGGCAGAAATGGCCGCTGCCGCCTGGTTGACGGCCTCCAGCCCCGAGCCGCACAGACGGTTCACCGTCACGCCGCCCACTTCCTCGGGCAGCCCGGCCAGCAACACGGCCATGCGCGCCACGTTGCGGTTGTCCTCGCCGGCCTGGTTGGCGCAGCCGAAGATAACATCCTCGATGGCGGCCGGGTTCAACTGCGGGTTGCGCGCCAAAAGGGCGCGAATAACGTGCGCGGCCAGGTCGTCCGGACGCACGCGGCTCAGGCTGCCGCGGTAGCGGCCGAAGGGCGTGCGCACGGCGTCAACGATCACGGCTTCGCGCATGGCTGTTCCTCCTTTGCTCGCAGCGTCTCTTACGCGCGCGACGATCCGTCTGCGTAACGGTAAAAGCCGCGGCCCGCCGCCTTGCCCGTCCACCCGGCATACACCAGCTTGCGCAGGAGGGGGGCCGGGCGGTAGCGGTCTTCGCCCAGTTCGCGGAAAAGGCCCTCCAAGACGGCCAGCACCTGGTCCAGGCCGATGCGGTCGGCCCACTCCAGGGGACCGTAGGGATAGTTCGTGCCTTTTTTCATCGCCAAGTCGATGTCCTCCGCCGTGGCCACCCCCTCCATGAGGGCAAAAGCCGCCTCGTTGGCAATCATGGCCAGGGTGCGCGGGAAGACAAGCCCCGGCGCGTCGTCCACCACCTCAACCGATTTGCCGCGCGCCCGCCAGAAGGCTAGGGCCCGTTCCCACTGAGCGTCGTCTTCGGCCTGCAGCGGGCGGCTCACCTCCAGCACAGGCATCTCGGCCAGCTGCCACGGCGAAAACCCGACCACGCGCCCGGGGTGCGCCAGATGCGCGGCCACCTCGGTGGCGCAGGCGCCGACGGCCGACGTGTACACGGGAACGGCCGGATCCAGGTCCCGCTCAGCCGCCGCCAAAAGGGCGCGCTTCTCCTCGCGCCGCGCAGTGACGTCCACGACGGCGTCGACGGCGAGTGCGCCGGCCGCCTCTCCGCCGTCCCAGCGGAGGACTTCGTCGCCTTGCGCTGCCAGCCAGCGAGCCACCTCGTCGGCCAGCGGCCCGCTGCCGACCAGCAACACCCTACTCGCCGTCATAGCGGTAATACCCCCTTCCCGTTTTCCGGCCCAGCGCGCCAGCGCTCACCATCATGCGCTGGATCGGGTGCGGGCGGAAGCGCGGGTCGTGGAAGAAGGCCTCGTACACCGAGGTGGTCGTGGCGAAGTTGATGTCGATGCCGATCAGGTCCTGCAGTTCAAAGGGCCCCATGCGGAAGCCCGCCGCCTTCAAAATGCGGTCGGCCTGTTCGATCGTGGCCACGCGGTCGCCGACGATGCGCAAGGCTTCATTGTAAAAGGGCCGGGCCACCCGGTTGACGATGAAGCCGGGCGTGTCCTGGGCGCGGATGGGCACCTTGCCCACGGCTTCGACAAACCGCACGGCGGCATCCACCGCCGCGGGCGCCGAAAACTTCCCCGCGATCACCTCGACGAGGGGCATTACCGGCGCAGGGTTGAAAAAGTGCATGCCCACCACGCGCTCGGGCTGTCTCGTCGCCGCGGCGATCTCCGTGACCGACAGCGACGAGGTGTTCGTGGCAAGGATCGTCTCCGGCCCGCAAGCGGCGTCGAGGGTGCGGAACACCTCGCGCTTGACGTCAAGGCGCTCGATGACCGCCTCGATGACTAGTGCCGCGCCGGCCGCGTCCTCCAGCGCCGCCATCGGGGCAATGCGCGCGAGCACCGCGGCGGGGTCCTCCGCCAGCCGTCCTTTCTCTGCCCGCTTGTTCAGCCGGCCGGCGATGGCGCGAAGCCCTCGCTCGAGCGCCGTCTCCGCAGCGTCGTACAGCCGAACAGCATACCCGGCAACAGCAAAGACTTCGGCGATGCCATTGCCCATCGTCCCCGCCCCGATAACGGCGACGGTTTCCTTGGACATCCCGGTTGTCTCCTCCTTCCGTGCTCGAGCGGCAGTGCCAGCGGGTCTGCGGATGCGCGCCGGCTGCGCCCCGCCTTTCGCGGCCGCCCTAGCGGCCGCGGAACACCGGCTTGCGCTTCTCAAAAAAGGCCCGCACGCCTTCGCGGTGGTCTTCCGTTTTCCCGGCGATGGCCTGCAGGTGCGCCTCATAGGCCAGTTGCTCGCCCAGCGGGACCGTCAATCCCTTGTAGAAGGCCCGCTTGGTCAACGCGATGGCCCGTGTCGGCATCTGCGCCAGGCGCTCAGCCAAGGCGATCGCCTCCGGCATCAGCGCGTCATGGGGCACGACGCGGTTGATCAGACCGATGCGGGCCGCCTCCTCCGCCGTCACCTTGTCGCCGAGCAGGGCCAGCTCCATTGCCTTGGTCAAGCCCACGAGGCGGGGCAAAAACCACGTGCTGCCCGAATCGGGTACCAGGCCGATATGCACGAAGGCCTGCACGAAGGACGCCTTGTCCGACGCCAGTTTCAGGTCGCAGGCCAAGGCCAAGCTCACGCCCGCACCGGCGGCCACGCCGTTGACCGCGGCCACGACGGGTTTTTCGAGGGACGTGATGGCCTCGATGATCGGGTTGTACCCGCTCCGCAGCAGCTCGCCATAGTCGAGGTCCGGGTTTTGCGTCACCGTCTCCAGGTCCTGTCCCGCGCAGAAGGCCCGCCCTTCCCCGGTGAGGACCGCAGCGCGCACGGCGTCGTCCCGCGCGATGCGTTTGAAGGCGTCGAGCAGTTCCCTGTGCATCTGCGGGGTGACGGCGTTCAGCTTGTCCGGGCGGTTCAAGGTGAC
>PKQU01000175.1 GCA_017577925.1 Bacillota bacterium | reverse complement strand
CACGGCCCGAAGGCCACTGCCCCCTCAAGACAGCGTGTCTGCCAATTCCACCACGACCGCACAAGATTGGTGAGCCGTGCAGGACTCGAACCTGCGACACCCTGATTAAAAGTCAGGTGCTCTACCAACTGAGCTAACGGCTCGGGTTTGTTCACGCATATTCTACTTTATCCGATTTCATCGCGATGTGCAAGAGGAAAAAATAAGAGATCACCCCAACCGCACCACCTCCCGCATCAGGTAAAACGGCACCTCCTTGTTCTGCCGCCAGATGCGCGCAAATTGGCGGCGGTCCACCGGATGCGGTTCGCGGCCCACTTCCAGGGTGAAGGCCGGGATGCCGAAAGTGGCAATCACCCAGTCGGTATAGCCGCCGCCGTAGGCCGTGCGGTCGTCCTCCGGAATCAGGCGATAGCCGGTCAGACGAGCCAGCCCTGCCGCCAGTGCCCGGTCGCGGCGCAGGGGCTCGTCGGTTTGCCCAAAATACCAGTAAATTTCCTCCCCGGCGGTGTGGTAGGCCAGCGTGGCGCACGGGCGCAACGTCCGGGTGAGCGCGATCATTGCCCGCACCTCCGGCTCCGTGGCCGGACGCACGCCGGGATAGAAGGCGGCCGCCGGTCCGTCCACCACCTGGCGCAAGCTGCTCCAGTCGGCGTCGTACTGCCGGTTGAGGTCCACACCGCGCACGTTGGCCTTCCACAGGGCAAACCGATCCCATCCGTTGCGCCTCAGCATCGTGCGGAGCTGCGCCTCCGGAACGCCCACCGCCGCAGGCCCGCGGGTGGCCAGCTCCACGCCATCGGGATTGACGACCGGCACCACGACCAGCGCCACGCGATCCAAGAGCGCCCGCACCGGTACGCCCTCCCATCGCGCGTCGGTGGCGTACGCGTGTGCGTAGTGCCACAAAAGGGCCATCG
Organism: Bacillota bacterium; assembly: GCA_017577925.1. Taxonomy (GTDB): domain Bacteria; phylum Bacillota; class Bacilli; order Calditerricolales; family Calditerricolaceae; genus Calditerricola. The sequence continues at coordinate 2,773 of PKQU01000175.1, read as the reverse complement.
CCAGCCAGGTGGTGGCCCACTCCCGCGCATGGTGGCTGGCATTGAGGAGCATGCAGCGCGTCCCTTCCCCCAGCCGCACCGCATACAGCGGGCGCCCTTCCACCGAGCGCCCGATCTCCCGGCACGCGATCACATCAGCGTAACGCGTCTGAAGCCGAGCCAGATCGCGCTCAAGGTCCGCCAAGGTGTACAACGCGTCCATGATGCAGGCCTCCTCTCAGTTCAAACCCCGGCATAGGCAAAGGTCCCGTGGAACCGTATAATGGCATTGGGAAACGTTGTGAAACGCAAACCCCTCTAGTTGACAGAGAGAAAGGAGTCCGCCCATGATCGTTCCGCATCCTGTCGTTCTCCGCGGTCCGCGCATCCAGCTCCGTCCGGTGCAGCGGACGGACATTGCACAGCTGCGCAAGTTATGGGCCAATCGCCACGTTATGAGCCATCTCGGGTATCCCAAGGGCATCCGCCTCAGCAAAGAGAAGGTGGCCGCCTGGGTTTCCGGCTTGTACCGCGACTGCGACCTGGCCGTCAACCCGTATCCCATAGTGGTGACCGACCATGGCGACCACTTTCTCGGTGAAGCGTGCATCGGGCAAATGAGCCGTGAAGGCGTCAGCACCCTCGAAGTGAAGCTGCTTCCCGAACACTGGGGAAAAGGCTACGGGCGGGAAGCGCTGGCCTTGCTCGTGCACTACTGCTTCACCCACTTGCGCATCCCGGCGCTCCAAGCCACGCCGGCTGTTACCAATTTACGCGCCATCCGCATGGTTGAGGCGCTCGGCTTCGAACCGAGCGGCGAAACCTACGACTGGGTGCCGCCGCGGGCGCTGCGAAAGACCGCCGTTCCCTACCAGTACACCCTGTTCACCTTGCCCCGCGCCCGCTACGCTGAGCGTTCGGCCACGTCCCAATCCAGGCCCTTTTCCGCCATCCAGGCCACTGCACCCACCGCTCCCTGAACGAGGTGAGCGGTGGGTTTGTTATTGGATGCGGAATTGCGGGGTTCCTTTGACACGAATTTTCCCCAGCGCTATAATTTTTCCTTGGGGAAACTTTTGCGGTTTACACCAATCTTTTTTCCTTGTCACAATTCCAATCGATCGCCCATAAATTGCTTCGTGATCGGTTTCGCCTGCACAGAAAGAAGAATCCAGTTGGTTCATCCCATTCGCGACACAAGGGGGAGAATTGCGTGAACAAACAAACCACAAACGCGGATGACGGATGGAAAAACACCGGTACGCGTCCTACACTTCCCGAAGTATACCGCTCGTTGAATATCCCTAAAAATGGGTCTTGGTTCCGAAAGGTTCTCGCCTTTCTCGGCCCCGGATATTTGGTAGCCGTTGGCTATATGGACCCCGGAAACTGGGCCACCGATCTTGCGGGCGGTTCCATGTTCGGGTACACGCTGTTGTCGGTGATTTTCATCTCGAACCTCATGGCCATTTTGCTGCAGGCACTGGCCGTGAAATTCGGGATTGTGACGGGTCAAGATCTCGCACAAGCCTGCCGGGATCGGTACAGCAAGCCGGTTGCGTTCGGGCTTTGGATCCTCGCGGAACTCATGATTGTGGCAACGGACCTGGCGGAAGTGCTCGGGGCCGCCATCGCGCTCAACCTGTTATTCGGAATTCCGCTCTTCCTCGGCGTCCTGATTACGGTTTTCGACGTTCTGCTGATTCTTCTTCTTCAAAACAAAGGTGTTCGGCTGATCGAATTCATTGTGATCGGCTTGATTTCCGTAATTGGCGGCTGTTTTGCCGCTGAGCTGTTGTTATCCAAACCCGATATGAACGAGGTGCTGGGCGGATTTCTTCCGACGTCGGAGCTTCTGACCAACCCGGAGATGCTGTATATCGCCATGGGGATTCTTGGCGCCACGGTCATGCCGCACAACCTGTATTTGCATACGTCGATCGTCCAGACCCGAAACTTTGAACCAACGAAGCAAGGCATGCGGGAAGCCATACGGTTTGCCACACTCGATTCCACCATTGCCCTGCTGTTTGCCTTCTTTATCAATAGCGCCATCCTGATTTTGGCTTCCTCGACGTTTCATCAGGCGGGCCATACAGATGTTGCAGACCTCGCCGACGCCTATCACCTGTTGACGCCGCTGTTAGGGACAACGCTGGCCAGCATCCTCTTTGGTGTCGCCCTGCTGGCTTCGGGACAGAACTCTACCCTCACCGGTACCCTCTGCGGGCAGATCATCATGGAAGGCTTCCTCAACATCCGGTTGAAACCCTGGCTCAGGCGCTTGATCACGCGGGCGGTCGCCGTTGTCCCCGCCATCATCGTGACAGCTGTGTGGGGCGAAAAGGGAACCACAGAGCTGCTGGTGTTGAGCCAAGTGATCCTCTCCATGCAACTTCCCTTTGCCGTAGTCCCGCTCGTCAAGTTTACCAGCGATAAAACGATTATGGGTTCCTTTGCGAATCCGTTATGGCTAAAAATATTGGCATGGTTGGTAACTGCCCTCATCGTAGGCTTAAACCTCTACCTGCTGTTCTCCACTTTCGTCCAACGCTGAGCAAGAAACAAAATATATGGCGAAAACGAAAACGCGAGATTTCCCTTCGCAGTAACCCCATACCGTGCCGGAGAAGGGAAATCCCGCGTTTTTTTGTGCTATTCCATCGATGGGGTCTCGCGTTGCAGCGGCCGACTCGCTTCAATGCGCCCCCCGTGGGGCGTCACCCTCCCGCCGCTGAGTCCCTCGTTGATCATGCGGTCGACGTCGAGAAAATACCGGTCGCGCCCTTCGTGA
>PKQU01000174.1 GCA_017577925.1 Bacillota bacterium | reverse complement strand
ACCTCCCCGAGGAGGTTTTCCACCGGCACGCGGACATCCTGGAGGAGGAGCGTCCGCGTCGAGGAGCCCTCAATCCCCATCTTCTTTTCCTCCGGCCCGGTGGAGACGCCCGGAAACTCGCGCTCCACAATGAAGGCGGAGAACTTGTCGCCGTCCACCTTGGCGTAGACGATGAAGACGTCGGCAATTCCGGCGTTGGTGATCCACTGCTTTTCGCCATTCAGGATGTAGTACTTCCCGTCCGCGCTCAACGTCGCCGTCGTCTTGGCCCCCAGGGCGTCGGAACCGGAACCGGGTTCGGTGAGGGCGTAGGCGGCAATCTTCTTGCCCGCGGCCAGATCCGGCAGGTACTTCCTCTTCTGCGCCTCGGTGCCGAAGAAGACGATCGGCAGGCTGCCGATGCCCACGTGGGCCCCGTAGGTGAGGGAGAAGGAGCCCGCCCGGGCAAACTTCTCCGTGATCACCGTCGTGCTGATCTTATTCAGCCCCAGCCCGCCATAGGCCTCGGGAACGTCGCCGCCGAGAAGGCCCAGTTCCCCCGCCTTGCGCATGAGGGCGACCGACGTGTCAAAATCATGGTCCTGCTCGATGCGCGCGAGGACCGGCAGCACCTCGTTTTCCACAAATTCCTCTGTGGTGCTGGCGATCATCCTCTGCTCCTCGGTGAAGTCCTCCGGCGTGAACACCGCCTGCGGGTCCACGTCCTCGATGAGGAAGGACGCCCCTTTCACCCGTTCGGTCATGGCCCGTTCCTCCTGTCTCGTGGTCATGTGCACTCCCCTCTCCGAAAGCCGCTTCGGAAAACGACACGCCTCTGCCGGTCACGACAGGGCCTCAAAGACGCCCGCAGCGCCCATCCCGCCGCCAACGCACATGGACACGACACCGTAGCGTCCCTTGCGGCGGGCCAGCTCATACAGCAGCGTCACCGTCTGGCGCGCCCCCGTGCACCCGAGGGGGTGGCCCAGGGCAATGGCCCCGCCGTTGACGTTGACGCGCGCCTCATCCAGCTCCAGGGCGCGGATGCAGTGGACGGCCTGGGAAGCAAAGGCCTCGTTCAGCTCGATCAGGTCGACGTCCTGCTGGCGCACGCCGGCCAGCTTCAGGGCCCTGGGGATCGCCTCCACCGGGCCCACGCCCATGATGTCAGGGTCGACGCCGGCCACGGCAAAGGAGCGGAACACGCCAAGGGGCTTGATCCCCAGCTCCTCCGCCTTCTCCGCGGACATCACCACCACCGCCGCGGCGCCGTCGCTCGTTTGCGAGGCGTTGCCCGCCGTCACCGTGCCGTCGACGCGGAAGACCGGCTTGAGCCGGGCCAGGGCTTCCAGCGACGTGTCGGGACGCACGCCCTCGTCGGTGTCAAAGAGCCGCGTGCGCTCCTGCACGCGCCCGTCCTCGTCCACCCCACGCTCCGTCACCTCGACGGGCACGATCTCGTCGCGGAAGCGCCCCGCGGCGATGGCCGCCGCCGCGCGCTGGTGGCTGCGCAGGGCAAAGGCGTCCTGGTCCTCGCGGCTGATGCCGAAGCGGCGCGCCACCCGTTCGGCGGTGTGCCCCATGCTCATATAGACCTCGGGGAAGTGGTCGACGAGGTACGGGTTGGGCGACACCTTGTGCCCCGTCATCGGCACCAGGCTCATGCTCTCCACGCCGCCGGCGACGATGACGTCGGCCAGGCCGCACCGGATGCGCAGGGCGGCGTCGGCAATGGCCTGCAGGCCGGAAGAGCAGAAGCGGTTGACCGTCACCCCGGGAACGGTAGTGGGCAACCCGGCACGCATGGCGATGATGCGGGCGATGTTGAGGCCCTGCTCCGCCTCGGGAATGGCGCAGCCGAAGATGACATCGTCGATCGCCTCGGGCTTGAGGCCCGGCACGCGGGCGAGGGCCTCGCGGACAACGAGCGCTCCCAGGTCATCAGGGCGCACGTGGCGGAGCGCGCCCTTCTTGGCCTTGCCGATGGGCGTGCGCACCGCGGCAACAATCACGGCTTCACGCATGGGTCCGTTCCCTCCTTCGGCTCTCGTGCACGCGATGGGCGCGCGTCCCGACCGTCGATGCGCGCCCCGCGCCCGTCAGTTACGAATCGGGCGGCCGGTGGCCAGCACGGCTTGCATCCGTTGCTGGGTTTTCGGCTCGCCAAGTAGGCTGAGGAAGGCCTCCCGTTCCAGATCGAGGAGGTACGACTCGGGCACTTCCGTCCCCGCCGGTACGCGGCCGCCGGCTAACACGTACGCCAGCTTGTCGGCGATTTTCAGGTCGTGGTCGGAGATGTGGCCGCTCTCGCGCATGGCCAGGGCACCCAGCTTCAACACGGCGTAGCCGCTTTCGCCGACAACGCGGACCCGCTTCGGCTGCGGCGGCACGTACCCGCGCGCGGCCAGCTCCAGCACGCGCCGCTTGGCCGCAGCGAGCAGGTGGTCACCGTTGACGGTGATGCCGTCGGCTTCGCGCAGGAAGCGGCGCTTTTTGGCCTCCTTGGCGCTCGAGGAGACCTTGGCCAGGGCGATCGTCTCAAACACCACGTTGACCAGCGGCTGCAGATCGGCGGCCGCCCCCTCCGGCACCGCCTCCACATAGCGCAGGAGCAGCTCCTTGCACCCGCCCCCGGCGGGGATGACGCCGACCCCCGTCTCCACGAGGCCCATGTACGTCTCCGCCGCCGCCTCGATGCCCGCCGCCGGGAGGCAGAACTCCGCCCCGCCGCCGAGGGTCATGCCGAAGGGCGCCGCCACCACGGGCTTTTTGGCGAACTTGATGCGCTGCGTGGCGCGCTGGAACTCGCGGACCATCCAGTCGAGCTCGTCCCAGTTCTCCTCCTGGGCCTCAAACAGCATCAGCGCCACGTTGGCCCCCACGGAGAAGTTCTTGCCCTGGTTGCCGATGACGAGGCCCTCGAAGTTGCGCTCCACCTCGTCGATGGCGAGGTGCGTCATCTGCAGGATGTCGGCGCCGATGGCGTTGTTCGGCGAATGGAACTCCAGGCAGGCCACGCCGTCCCCCAGGTCGATGAGCGAGGCGCCGCTGTTTTGGCGGATCACCCGCCCCTGCTCCTTCAGCGCGGCGAGGTTGATCACCTCGGGCTTCTCCTCGATGCCGCGGTACTTGCCTTCCAGTACGTAGAAGGCGCGCCGGCCCTCGTCGCGGGCGTAGAACGATGCATGCCCGGTCGCAAGCATCGCCTCCACCCACGCGGGAATGGTTTCCCCCTCGGCCTTCATCCGCTCCACCGACCGCGCCACACCGATGGCGTCCCACGTTTCAAAAGGCCCGAGCTCCCAACCGAAGCCCCATTTCATGGCGTTGTCGACAGTGTGGAGATCGTCGGCAATCTCCGGGATCTTGGCCGCCGCGTAGAGAAGTACCTTCTTCAGCACGTTCCAGGCGAAGCGCCCCGCCACGTCGTCGGCGTAGACGAGGGTGCGCAGGCGCGTCGGCAGGTCCTTGGCCGCCTTGGCCGCGTCCATGGAAGGCGCTTTCAATTTGCGCCGCGGCCGGTAGGTCATCGTGGGGATGTCGAGGGCCAAAATCTCGCCCGTTTCCTTCTTGTAGAACCCCTGTCCGGCCTTTTCGCCGAGCCAGCCCCGCTTCACCATTTCCTCGATGAAGGAAGGCACGGCAAAGGCCTCTCGCTCTGCCAGGTCGTCGACGTTGGCGGCCACATTGCGCGCCACGTTGACGTAGGTATCCA
>PKQU01000025.1 GCA_017577925.1 Bacillota bacterium | reverse complement strand
CGTCATCTGCGAATACTGCCAGGAAGCCGTTTTGCAGCACCCGGAATGGCTGCTCATGAACAGCCATCTGCAGTAGGGAAACGGCTACGGATACCGGCAAAGGTCTAAGCCTTGGCGGTACGCTAAGGCTTCTTTTTGCTTGGATTGTTTTCCTTTTTTTGGGCATGGAGGGTGTACCCGATGCGCGTGCTCATGCAGGTGTTTCGCGATGACCCGGATTTTCAAACGGTGGTGGACGGTTTTGCCCGTGGCCTGCGCGAGCAGATGGTGACCGGGCTCAGCGGCTCGGCCCGCCCGTTGTACGTGGCAACGCTGAAGCGGGTCCTTGGCCGACCGGTGGTGCTCGTTACCCATAACACGTATCATGCGCAGCGGTTGTATGAAGATTTGGTCGAATGCCTGCCGGAGGACGAGGTATGGCTGTATCCGGCCAACGAGGTGATTGGCACCGAAGTGCTGGTGGCCAGCCCGGAGATGCGCAGCCAGCGGCTGAAGATCCTCACCGAGCTGTCCGCCGGCAAGACGGGCGTTCTTGTGGTGCCCTACGCCGGGCTGTGCCGGCGGCTTCCCCCTCCGGCGGTGTGGCGGGAGGCGACGGTGCGCCTGGCTGTCGGTGAAACGGTAGAGATGGAAGCGCTTACACGTCGCCTGACGGCTATCGGCTACACGCGAACGGAAATGATTGAAGCGCCGGGTGAGTTCAGCGTCCGCGGCGGCATCGTCGACGTCTATCCCCTCAGCGAGCCGTCGCCGCTGCGCATTGAATTTTTCGACGATGAGGTGGATTCGATCCGCGTCTTTGACGTCGAGACGCAGCGGTCGACCGACCCGCGCAGCGAGGCGGTCATCCCGCCCGTGGCGGAGGTTTTTGCCACGCCGGAGCGGCGCCAGCAGGGCGCGCTCCGCCTGGAGGACCGCCTCAACGAGGCCGTGGAGACGATCCGTGACCCGGAGGTACGCGACAAGCTGCGCGAGCGCGTTGGCTGGGAGCTGGAGCAGTGGCGGCAAGGGGCCGGCTTTCAGGGTGAGCAAAAATATGTCGAACTGCTCTATCCCGACGCGGGGACGCTGTTGGACTACGTCGCCGGCGACCCGCTCCTGGTGTTCGACGAGCCCGCGCGGGTGTTCGATGCCGTTGACCAGCTGGCCAAGGACGAGGCCGAGTGGCAGACGGCCCTTGTGCAGGCCGGGGAGTTTTTGCCCCGCCTGCGCCTGATCAAGGAGTTTGACGAGACGGTCGGCCGCCGGCAGCGTCTGTACCTGGCCCTCTTTTTGCGCCAGGTGCCGCGCACCCATCCGCAGAACGTGGTGAACGTGCTGTGCCGCAGCATGCAGAACTTCCACGGCCAGATGAACGTGCTCAAGGCGGAGCTGGCCCGCTGGGAGAAGAGCGACATGCGCGTGCTGTTTGCCGCGGCCGACGAGGAGCGGGCCACCCGTCTGGCGCGCGTGCTGGCCGACTACGGGATGGAGGTGGACGTGGCCAAGGACCTTCTGGGGCTGCCCAAGCGCCCCACCATCCTGATCGGCAACCTGTCGGCCGGTTTCGAATTGCCGCGCCAGAAAGTGGTCGTGGTGACGGAGAGCGAGGTGTTCACCCAAAAGCAGCGCAAGGCCCGCCGGGTGGCAACGATCTCCGGGGCCGAGCGGATCAAGAGCTACCTCGACCTCAAGGTGGGCGACTACGTCGTCCACGTCAACCACGGAATTGGCAAATATATGGGCATCGAAACGCTGGAAGTGGACGGCGTGCACAAGGACTACCTGCTCATCCAGTACGCCGGAAACGACAAGCTGTACGTGCCCATCGACCAGATCGACCTGGTGCAGAAGTACATCGGTGCGGAGGACAAGGAGCCCAAAATCTATTCCCTGGGTGGCGGCGAATGGAAAAAGGTGAAGAATCGCGTCCGTGCCTCGGTGCGCGACATCGCCGAGGATCTCCTCAAGCTGTACGCCAAGCGGCAGGCGGCCCAAGGGTACGCCTTCAGCAAGGACACGCCGGAGCAGCGCGAGTTTGAGGCCCTGTTCCCCTACGAGGAGACGCCCGACCAGCTGCGGGCCATCGAGGAAGTGAAGCGCGACATGGAGTCGCCGCGGCCGATGGACCGCCTCCTGTGCGGCGACGTGGGCTACGGGAAGACGGAGGTGGCCATCCGCGCCGCGTTCAAGGCGGTCATGGACGGCAAGCAGGTGGCCGTCCTCGTGCCGACGACCATCCTCGCCCAGCAGCATTTCGAGACATTCCGGGAACGCTTCGCCGACTACCCGGTGCGGATCGAGGTGCTGTCGCGCTTCCGCTCGCGCAAGGAGCAGAACCAGGTCATCAAGGGGCTGAAGGACGGCACAGTGGACATTGTCATCGGCACCCACCGCTTGCTCTCGAAGGATGTGCAATTTAAGGATCTCGGGCTGCTCATTATCGACGAGGAACAGCGCTTCGGTGTCGTGCACAAGGAGAAGCTGAAACAGCTGAAGACGAACGTCGATGTCCTCACGCTTACGGCGACGCCCATCCCGCGGACGTTGCACATGTCGATGCTCGGCGTGCGCGACCTGTCCGTCATCGAAACCCCTCCGGAAAACCGTTTTCCCGTGCAGACGTATGTCGTGGAGTACAGCGCGGCCCTGGTGCGGGAAGCCATCGAGCGTGAGCTGGCCCGCGGCGGACAGGTTTATTTTGTCTACAACCAGGTGCAGTCGATCGCGCGTATGGCGGAGCAGATCCGCGCCCTTGTCCCCGATGCCCGCGTGGCCGTTGCCCACGGGCAGATGGACGAAAACGAACTGGAGCGGGTGATGCTGGATTTCCTGGATGGCCAGTACGACGTGCTCGTGTGTACGACGATTATCGAGACGGGGGTGGACATCCCCAACGTCAACACGCTGATTGTGTACGATGCCGACAAGATGGGGCTGGCGCAGCTCTACCAGCTGCGCGGGCGCGTTGGCCGTTCCAACCGCATCGCCTATGCCTACTTCACCTACCAACGGGACAAGGTGCTCAGCGAGGAGGCGGAAAAGCGCCTGCAGGCGATCAAGGAATTCACCGAGTTCGGCTCGGGCTTTAAGATCGCCATGCGCGACCTGGCCATCCGCGGGGCGGGCAACCTCCTGGGGCCCGAACAGCACGGCTTTATCGCGTCGGTGGGGTTTGACCTGTACACGCAGATGCTGAAGGAAGCCATCGAAGAACTCAAGGGCGAAAAGCCGGAAGCGCCACCGTTGCGTCCGGAAATCGACTTGGCCGTCGACGCCTACCTGCCCGCGGACTACATTCCCGATGCCAAGCAAAAGATTGAGATGTACAAGAAGTTTGCCGCTGTGGAGACGCCAGAGGACGTTCAGGATCTGGTCGACGAGTTGATCGACCGCTTCGGGGAGCCCTCGCCGCCGGTCAAGAACCTCCTGGCGGTGGTCAAGATCCGCACCTACGCCGCGCGCTACCGCATGGAGCGCATCATCCAGAAGGGCGATGAGGTGCGCATCGACCTGGCCCCGGACCAGACGCCCCGGATCGACGGCGGACGGCTCTTTGCCCTAGCTGCGCGCTTTGACCGTCGCATTGCCCTGTCAATGGACGGGGGACGCGTGGGCATTCGCATTCCGGTCAAGGGGATGTCGTCGGAGGCGATGCTTGCCTTTTTGGAGCGGTTCTTGGAAGGGTATGCCGATGTACTGAAACCGAAAGGAGAAATGAATCATGTGGCCACGTAAACCGATGTGGACGATACTGGTGTTGGTGGTTTGCACGCTGTTTGTCCTGACCGGATGCGCCCAGTCGGACGGAACCGAGCCGACGTCGGGCAAGGGAAGCGAGGCGGAAGGGCCCAACTTCTCCCTCGGCGTTGACGCGAAGCAAGTGGTGGCGCGCTATGCGGGCGGGGAAGTGACGGCCGGCGAGTTTGAAAAGTATCTGGCCCTTCAGTACGTGCTCAATCCCCTGTACCGTGCCGTGGTGACCGATCCGGAAAGCCGCGAGGAAGTGCTGCGCAGCTACATTGCCGAGACGATTCTGGCGGGCCGCGCCGGAAACGTCGACGTGCAGAAGGAGGCCGACAGCCTGTTTCAGGCGTGGCGGCAGGCGTTCGACCAGGCGGAGGGGTCGCGCAAGGCGGCGGATCAGCTTCTCAAGCGGCTGAACCTGACGGAAGACGACGTGCGCGACTACTTGGTGCGCTACAAACGCATTGAGACCTATCTCGCCGGGCACGTGAAAGACGAGGACTTGCGAAAGCGCTACGCCGAACGGCAGAACGACTTCACCGTGGCCACGGTGCGCCACATCCTGATCAGCACCGACGGGCGCAGCGACGAGGAGGCGAAGAAGCTGGCCGCGGAGCTGGTCCGGCGCATCCAGCGCGGCGAGGACATGGCTGCCCTGGCCAAACAGTATTCCGATGACCCGGGAAGCAAGGAAAGGGGTGGGGTGTACGAAAACGCCCGCGTGACGGAATGGGTACCCGAATTCCAGCAGGCCGTGCTGACCCAGGCTGTGGGGAAAGTGGGTGCCCCTGTGAAGACGGCATATGGGTACCATGTGATCCGGGTGGAAAAGCGCGAGGTCTTGCCCTTCGAGAAGGTACACGAGGAGTTGCGCGTCGAGGCGCTGAACGAGGCCTACAATCGGTTCTATGACAAGGAGTTGCCGAAGCTGATCCGGGAAATCACGTTGCCCAGGGCGGCATAGCGATCGGCGCGCGGCGGTGCGGGCCCCCGTTTTCGCGTTCCGCCGGAGGCATGCTTTCGTGGTTGGGGTGCGCATCCGCGCACGGTTCCCGTAGCAAACGACAGGGCTTGTCCTTCTGTGTGCCGTGGGACTTGGAACGAAATTCCGCTCATGACAGAAAAAATGAAGAGCCAGACTTGGTAATAGACGTACAGGGAACACAAAATAGGGGTAAAGCCGGAATCCGTGCCAAGGCAAAAACCAACCATCACGAAAGCGAGGCATGTCCATGAAAGCAACGGGTATCGTGCGACGGATCGACGATCTGGGCCGTGTGGTGATTCCGAAAGAGATCCGACGCACCCTGCGGATTCGCGAAGGGGACCCTTTGGAAATCTTTGTGGATCGCGATGGGGAAGTCATCCTGAAAAAGTATTCCCCCATCGGTGAGCTTGGCGACTTCGCCAAGGAGTACGCCGAATCGCTGTACGACAGCGTCAGGCACATCGCGCTGATCGCCGACCGCGACAGCGTCATTGCCGTGGCCGGCGGTTCGAAAAAGGAATTTATGGACAAGCCCGTTGGCAGCATCATTGAGCAGAGCATGGAGGAACGGCGAACCATTCTGGAGACCACGCCCGGCCAGTACGAATTGATCCGGGACGCCGAAGATACCTATTCCAGCTTTGTCATTGCCCCCATTGTGGCCGGTGGCGATCCCATCGGCGCAGTCGTCCTGGTGAGCAAGGACGAGGGCGTCAAGATGGGCGAGCTGGAAGTGAAGCTGTGCGAGACGGCCGCCGGATTTTTGGGCAAGCAAATGGAACAGTGATGCGCCACGTGCCGTTCATCCCCCCGGATTGCGCCGCTGTCCGCAACATGCGGACGGCGGCGTTTTGGCGTTTTGCCGTACCTTATGGCGGTCGCGCTTCGTTTTCCGGTCGCGCAGCGGTCTGGTATAATACCCTCAGTTTGGGTGCCGGAAGCGGAGAGGAGACCGTCATGAACACCGTAACGAGCCACAAGCGTTTCTTGCAGGGCGCGGCCATCTTGGCTGCAGCTTCGCTGATTTCCAAGATCCTCGGCGTCTTCTATCGCGTACCGTACAAGGCGATTACGGGGGACGTCGGGCTGTACGCGTATGCCCAGGTGTACCCCATCTACAGCACGCTGCTTATCCTGGCCACGGCGGGGTTTCCCATCGCCGTCTCCAAGATCGTCGCCGAGAAGCTGGCCGTAGGCGATGTGGCCGGGGCGCGGCGTGTTTTTCATGTGGCGGCGGCCTTTTTGTCCGCCACAGGTGTGGCCTGCTTTGCGTTGCTCTTTTTTGGGGCGCCGCTGATTGCCGCGTTGATGGGAGACCCGCAGCTGACGATGCCGATCCGCATGGTCTCCACGGCGCTGTTGGTCGTGCCCGTCATGGCGGCCATTCGCGGCTATTTCCAGGGCCAGCAGAACATGATGCCGACCGGCGTCTCCCAGGTGCTGGAGCAGCTCGTGCGCATTGCGACGATCCTCGTGCTGGCCATCTGGGCTATGGAGACGGGGCGCGGCGTGTATGCTGCGGCATCCGGTGCGTTGTTTGGTTCGTTTACTGGGGCCCTCGCCGGGTTGGCCGTCATGCTGGTCTACTTACGCCACGACGAGCTGCGTCCCTTGGCCGACCGGGCGGCTTCTGCGCCCGCGGTGGAGCCGCCGGGGGCGCTCATCAAAAAGATCTTGGCCTTGTCCCTGCCCATCGCCCTCGGCTCGCTCATCCTGCCCTTGATGCAGCTGGCGGACTCCTTTACCGTCAAAAACGTTCTCGACGGGGCGGGGCTTGCCGACGTGTCCGGGGTATGGAAAGGCGTCTACGACCGTGGCCAGCCCCTGGTGCAGTTTTCCTCCTTTTTCGCCGCGGCCCTGTCACTGGCCCTCGTGCCGTCCATTGCCGAAGCCAATGCGCGCGACTTGCGCGGAACGATCCAGCATCGCACCGAGCTGGCCGTGCGCATGACGGTGATCGTGGGCTGGCCGGCCTCACTAGGGTTGGCCGTCATCATGGAACCCGTCAATACCATGCTGTATGGCGACCCGACCGGTTCCTTCGCTCTAGCCGTGCTCGCCTTTTCAACGCTGTTTGCCACATTGAACGTCACCGCGGCGTCGATCTTGCAGGGGCTGGGCGAGGTGATGGTGCCGGTTCGCAACCTGATCATCGGTGTGGCGGTGAAGCTGGTCCTGAACGTGGTCCTGATCGCCGCCTTGAGCCCGTCCGGGCCTGCTTACGGCATTGCCGGGGCGTCGCTGGCTACGGTGATCGGCTACGCGGTGGCCATGTTCCTTAACCTGCGCGTCCTCCGCGCCCGGACGGGTGTGCGATTCGCACGTCGAACGTTGGTAGTCAAGCCGCTGCTTGCTTCGCTCGTCATGGCAGGAGTGGTCTATGGGGCATACCTTGCGTTGCACAGGGCGTTGCTTTCTTGTGACCTGACCCTCCGTGCGGCCAGCATCGTCGAGTCGCTGCTGCTGACGGCGCTGGGTGCGGTGGTCTACGGTGCCGCTGTCTTGCGCCTTGGTGCGGTGAGCCGGCGCGACCTTGAGATGGTGCCCAAAACGCGGCGTCTCGTACCGGTGCTCGAGCGGTTGGGCATGCTGAAGGAAGGGAGGGAAGCCTAATGGCCACAATTGAGGTGGTGGGTCTTGGCGCGGGCGGGCTCGACCTCATGCCCCGCGGCGTTTTCCGGCGGCTTCGATCCGCCGATCGCCTCTTTTTGCGGACGGCGGACCATCCGGCGGCGGCGGAATTGCGTGCCGAAGGGGTGGCCTTTGTCGCCTTTGACGACCTGTACCGGCAGCATGACACCTTCGACGCGGTATACGAGGCCATTGTCGATCGCCTGCTTCGCGAGGCGCAACGTGGTGACGTCGTGTATGCCGTGCCAGGCCATCCCATGGTGGCGGAGCGAACGGTTCAGCTTCTCCTCGAGCGGGGCCCGGCAGCCGGGGTGCGTGTCGTGATTGGCGGCGGCCAGAGCTTTCTCGATCCGCTGTTTGCCCGTCTCGGTGTGGATCCCATCGAGGGCCTTGCCGTGCTGGACGGGACGGCGCTGCGCCGCGAACATCTGGCGCCCCACTTGCATCTTGTCATCACACAGGTGTACGATGCCTTTGTCGCCGCCGATGTGAAGCTGACGTTGATGGAGGTGTACCCCGACGACTACCCGGTGACCGTCGTCACGGCTGTCGGCGTGCCGCAGCGGGAGAAGGTGGAGCAAAGGCCGCTGTATCTGTTGGACCGTCTGGCGACGGACAACTTGACCCTCGTTTACGTGCCGCCGACGGACGATCCGCGGGTCGTGAACCGCCGGTTTGACCGCCTGCGCGAGGTTGTGGCTATCTTGCGCGGGCCGGAGGGATGCCCGTGGGATCGCGAGCAGACCCATCGTTCCATCCGCAAAAACGTCATCGAAGAAGCCTTTGAGGTGGCCCAAGCCATCGACGATGGAGACCCCGACGCCCTGTGCGAGGAGCTGGGAGACCTTCTCTTGCAGGTGATGCTGCATGCCCAGATGGCCGAGGAGGAGGGTGTCTTCACCGTCGACGACGTGATCGGCGGCCTGGTGGACAAGCTGATCCGCCGCCATCCCCACGTGTTCGGCGACCGGTCGGCCGCCGACGCCGAAGAGGCGCTGGCCAACTGGGAGGCGATGAAGCAGCGGGAAGCCGCGGCCAAGGGGAAAGCTGGCGCTTCGTCGCTTCTCGACAGCGTTCCCCACGCCCTGCCCGCCCTGCTCAAGGCGTGGAAGATCCAGAAGAAAGCGGCGAGCGTTGGATTTGACTGGACGGCCATCGACGACGTCTTCGCCAAAGTAGAGGAAGAGGTGCGGGAAGTGCGCGAGGCGGCGGCCCAGGGGCCGGAGCGGGCGGCTGACGAGGTGGGCGACCTCCTGTTTGCCGTGGTCAACCTGGCCCGCTTCCTGAAGGTGGATCCGGAGGAAGCGCTGGCGCGGACGTGCGCGAAATTCGCCCGCCGCTTCCGGTATATCGAGGATCGGCTGCGCGCGGAGGGTCGTACCTTTGCTGATGCCACCCTGGCGGAGATGGATCGATGGTGGAACGAGGCCAAGGAAAAGGGGATTTGATGCGGCTGATGGAGCAGGATTTTGGCGGCGGAACACGAATAACATTACCCGTACATTTTGAAGAAGGAGGTTTTGGCTATGAACAAACAGGACATCATCGCACGCATTGCCGAGAAAAGCGGTTTGACGAAAAAAGATGTGGAAACGGTTGTGAACGCGGTACTGGACGAGATCACCGAAGCGCTGCGCGCCGGGGAGAAAGTCCAGTTTGTGGGTTTCGGCACCTTTGAGACGCGCAAGCGGGCGGCCCGCACCGGTCGTAACCCGCAGACCGGGGAGACGATCAACATTCCGGAAGCGGTCATCCCGGCGTTCCGCGCGGGCAACAAGCTGAAAGAAGCCGTGAAGTGACATGCGCCTCGACAAATTCCTCAAGGTCTCACGGCTGCTCAAGCGGCGAACGGTGGCGAAGGAGCTGTGTGATCAGGGCCGCGTCGAGCTGAACGGGCGGCCGGCGAAGGCATCGAGCACCGTGAGCGTGGGGGATTTGCTCACCCTCCATCTGGGAACGAAAACGCTAACGGTCCGCGTCGAGCGCGTAACGGAAAGCGCACGGAAGGAAGAGGCCGAGAGCCTGTACTCGGTCGTGGAAGAGACGCGGATCGACGCGGCGTTCGAAAACGGGGAGGACTACCGCCTGCGGTAGTCTCGGACGCAGATCAACTCCCTCGGTCCCATTGGGATCGAGGGAGTTTTCTGTGTGTGCCCAGCATGGGTGCTGTCGATTGAGTGACAGTCCCGAACGGTGAAGGCGGCAGTAACCGTTAGCTTAAGGCAAGGGCGTCCGCGGCGAGGCGGAGTCTGAAGGAAGCCGGCGGGACGTCCGGTTCAGTTTCGCCGACTTGTACGCTCAGCTTCGTCAACTCGATTGTGTACCGCGTGCGCAGGGCGTTGGGTTTAACATTCCCTTGATGATCGGCGCGGTTTTCGGTAAGATGAAGCAAGTTGTGTGGGGTTGTCGTTTATCTCACTAATGGAATAAAGGATTGGTTGTGAAGGGGAAAGGGGTTGGAACCGTGACCAATGATGTCTCACGCCGCACGCTGGGCGTTTGGCTGCTGGCCGCGCTGGTGGTGGGCAATATGGTGGGGTCGGGCATCTTTATGCTGCCGCGCACCCTGGCCGAGAAGGCCAGCCCGGCTGGTGTGCTGCTGGCCTGGTTGATGACCGGTGCCGGTGTGTTGATGAGCGCGCTGGTGTTCGGCAACCTTGCGTTGCGCAAGCCTGACCTCACCGGCGGCCCCCAGGCTTATGCCCGGGCGCTCTTTCCGGGCCGATCCTTCTGGTCTGTGTTTTCCGGGTACGCCGTGGCCTGGGGCTACTGGGTAGCCAACTTTGGGGGCAATGTGGCCATCATCACCACCTTTGCCGGGTACCTGTCCACGTTTTTTCCCATTATGACGAGTCAGGCCGTGATCGGGACGCTGGGCCCGTTTGTGCTCAGCGTGGGCAATGTGCTCACCTTTGCGGTTTGCTCGGCCTTCTTGTGGGGCATTCATTTCTTGATCCTGCGGGGCATGGAAGGGGCGGGGAAAACCAATTTTGTCGCGACGGCGGCAAAAGTGGCCGGCTTTCTGCTCTTCCTCATTGCCGCCTTGTTTGCCTTTGACGCGGGCAACCTCGTGCCCTTTGGTGCGCCACGCACGGACGAGACGGGCCAAGTGCTCGGCCTCTGGGAACAGGTGAACCAAGCGGCAGTGGCAACCCTGTGGGCGTTTGTCGGCGTGGAATCGGCTGTCGTGTTCTCTGGGCGAGCCCGCAGGCCGCGGGACGTGAAGACAGCCACCCTTGTGGGGTTGCTGGTGGCGTTGGCGCTGTATATCGCCATTACTTTTCTCGTCATGGGTGTCTTGCCGCACGAGCGGTTGGTCGCTTCGGACAAACCGCTGGTCGATACGCTTTCGGCCGCAGTAGGGCCCTCCGGCGCGTATCTCCTGGCGGCGCTGGGACTCATCAGCTTGTTTGGGTCCTCCATCGGCTGGATCTGGTTGAGCGCGGAGGTCCCGTACCAGGCGGCCAAGCAGGGCTTGTTCTTGTCGCCGTTCCTTCGGGAAAACCGGCGGGGCGCGCCGACCGTTGCCCTGACGGCCACCAACGTGATGGCCCAGCTTTTCTTGCTGTCGACGTTGTCGCAGTCGGTGGCCAAGGCCTTCGATTTCGTGATTCACGTGGCCACGTTGGCGTACCTGGTTCCGTATCTTGTGGCCCCAGTCTATCAGCTAAAACTGGTGATTACCGGGGAAACGTACGAATCGGATGGCCGGCCGCGCCGTGTCGACGGCGTCATCGCCGTGCTGGCGACGGTGTACGCGGTGTGGGTCGTCTGGGCGGGAACGGCAGACCTGAGCACTTTCCTGCTCGGCGTGGGGCTGCTTGTCTCGGGCATCGTGTTTTACCCGTGGGTGTGGGCAGAGCGTGCCAAGCAGCGGCGGGGAAAGCCCGATGCTGCGTAGGGGATGTTGGCAGGCGGGGAAAAGGCGTGGGGGTTGCCTGCGGTTCGGAGGACGACCCGGGTTCTATTTCCGGGGGACTGTCCGTAAGATGACCGTGAGGAGGTGTCCGATGATGGAAGGAAAGGGCCGCGGGCAACTGCACCACGAGATCATCATGGAAAATCGGAAGACGCTTCGGATCACGGGTGTAATCAATGTGGAAAGCTTCGACAGCGAGGAATTTCTCCTCGAGACCAGCTGCGGGTTTTTGGCCATCCGCGGGCAGCATTTGCACATGAAAAACCTCAATGTGGAACAGGGACAGGTGGCCATCGAGGGGAAAGTCATTGAGATGGGCTACTTGGACGAAGGGACACCGGGAGAGCGGGCTAAAGGGTTCTTTAGCCGATTGTTTCGGTGACCGTTCGGGAGCAGTTCCTCTCTTGGTGGCTCACGGTGGCCTGCGGCATCGGACTGGGCGCGGTCTTTGACCTGTACCGCGTGATCCAGTGGCGGCTGCGTCTCGGACGGGCCGTGGTGACCGCCCTCGACCTGATACTCTTGGGCATCGCCGCCCTCGGGGTGTTTTGGGTCTTGTTCCACGTCAACGGGGGAGTGGTTCGTGCCCACACCTTCTTGGGGCTGGCGGCGGGCGCCGTTTTTTATGGTGCGGCGCTCAGCGCGCCGATGGTGCGCGGATGGGGGATGCTGCTTGCGCTGGTCGGGCGCGTCCTCTGGGGGTTGATGTGGTGCCTCGATGTCGTTTTTGTCCGCCCCGCCGCGTGGACGGTGCAGAAGATGGTCGTGGGGGTGGAGCTGGTCTTCCTCGGGGTGGTGGGGCTTGCTGCGGGCGTCGGCAAAGCCGTGTGGAGGGTCCTGGCGGTCCTGTGGCGCCCGGCCCGAAAAGGGTTCGCAAGTGGAGCAGGATTCGCGCGGCGAACCGCGAAAATCATTTGGCGATGGGGAAGAAAGCCGAAAGACAGGTGAGGTGATGGACTCGTGCCAAAGATGGGAATGCCTCGGCGCCGCGGATTGATCCTGCTCGTGTTCCTCGTGGCCTTCGGCGCATGGGCAGCGGGGAAATGGTGGGAACAGGAACAACAGCTTCGCGCCCAGGAAGCGACGCTGACCCGGCTGAAGCAGGAAGCGGTGAACCTCGGCCGCAAGCGGGAGTCCCTTGCCGAGCAAGTGAAACGGCTCGAAAATGAGGACTATGTGGCCGAACTGGCACGACAGTATTTCTTCCTCAGCAAACCGGGAGAAACCCTTTATTTGATGCCTCGCACCCCACAGTCACCGGCCCCTAACCATTGACGAGACCCGAACGCCGGGATAAAATGAAATAGATTCGTGATTCTTAGTGCACCAAGGGAGGATTTCTTTGTACATGGCCATTGAGGTTGGCAGCAAACTGCAAGGCAAGGTAACCGGTATCACCCATTTCGGGGCGTTCGTGGAGCTGCCAGGAGGGGTTACGGGACTTGTCCATATTTCGGAAATTGCTGACTACTACGTGAAAGATGTACGCGATGTTCTCAAAATCAACGACATCGTCACGGTGAAGGTGCTGAACATCTCGGAAAACGGGAAAATCGGCTTATCCATTCGCCAGGCCCAAGACAACTACGATCCCCGCGCACGGAAGCGGCGTCGGGAGCGGGACGTTTCCTTCGAGGAAAAGCTCAGCCGATTCCTGCGCGAGAGCGAGGATCGGTTGGCCTCCTTGCGCCGCCACGGTGAAGGACGCCGTGGGCGCGGCGCGCGCAAGGGGTGACGGTTGAGCCAGAACGAGCAAGGGCAACACTCCCGGCGTGGGAGTGTTTTTTTGCGGACGACGCAGAAACCTAAAAATGGAACTATTTCTCATCCTTGACCCCTTGACACATCCAGAAAGGTATTGTATACTGCTTGACGTGAACGACGCGGGGTGGAGCAGCCAGGTAGCTCGTCGGGCTCATAACCCGAAGGTCGCAGGTTCAAATCCTGCCCCCGCAACCATATGGTGGCGGCGTAGCTCAGCTGGCTAGAGCGTACGGTTCATACCCGTAAGGTCGGGGGTTCGAGGCCCTCCGCCGCTACCAGCGTGGCCCGTTGGCGAAGTGGTTAACGCACCAGATTTTCAATCTGGCATGCAGGGGTTCGAATCCCCTACGGGTCACCATTTTTCTTTTTCTGGACGGTTAGCTCAGCTGGGAGAGCACCTGCCTTACAAGCAGGGGGTCGGCGGTTCGAGCCCGTCACCGTCCACCATCTATCGTGTGCAAGCACCGCCTGCACGGCGATGAGCCGGAGCAGGCGATTCGTTTTTTCCGGGCTTCGACAGACGTAGGGTGTCGGGGGAAGATTGCGACGGGTGGGGCGGCGAGTCGGCTCGACCGATCGGAGAACGGGCAGAGGAATGTCGGAAGATTTCCATCGACTGGCGCGTGAAATGACAGACTTTTGCGAAACGCGAGCGTATAATGGGGGCACCAAAGGGAAACGGGTGGTGACGAACGTGATGTTTCGCAAACCGGATGGATTCGCGGGGAATCTGATGGGAGCGGCGTGGCAAGCCGGAACCGCCGAGCCTGCCGAAAGGGGGGCGGGAAGGGCTGCCCGCTGGTGGATCCGCTGGAG
>PKQU01000173.1 GCA_017577925.1 Bacillota bacterium | reverse complement strand
GATGAGATGCGCAATTTTCAAACGAATCGGCAGCCACATGCATCCGCTCTCACTCCCTGTCTTCCCGCGTTCAGTGCGTCATGCGCTTGCGGGCATAGCGTGCCAACTCCTGCGGCGACGCAATGCGCGCGTACAGGCGGAAGATCACCGCATAGCGCTCCTCGATGGCCTGGCGGACCACACTGTCCAGGCGCCGGTCACTGAGGTCAAGGAGCATTTCTTCCAACTCACGGCGAAGCAGGTACTCCAGCTCTTTGCATTCCTTCCCCGAGAGCAAGAATCCGAGCACCGCCATCTTTGCCTTCACCTCGCCTTCTTCCTGGCTCTAGTGTAAGGCAAAAGGCGGCGGGCTTATGCACACGGAACGGGGCCGGCGCCCGTCACCGCAGCTGGAACCAGTCGACAACGAGCGGGGTGATCGTCGTCTCAATCAGCGCCGCGCCCAGAAGGAGGACCACGATGGCCGTCACCACCGCTGGAAGCTGGCGCAGATCGCGCGCAAACCGGTCAAACGCCGTCTGGCGCACCGCAGGGGACACCAGCCCCCCGAGCAGTTGCACGGAACGTACACCCAGAGCCAGACCGAAGGCTCCGGCAAGAAAAAGCGCCGGAAATTCCAACACCCCATGGGGCAGAATGCCCGCGAGAAACCACGCGATCGGATCTTCTCCTTGGCGGGCCAGCATGCGCAGGAAAAAGCCAATCACCAGCCCGTTGGCCGCAAGCGCCGCCAGCGGAAACAGACCGAAAAAGATCCCCAGCCCCACCGTCGACGCCGCGACGATGAGGTTGTTCAGCAGAATGGTGCCAAAAAAATAGGCCCAGCTCTGACGGTCGGCAATGGCCTCGGCCAGTTCGCGCAAACGGGCAAACAGGCTGTCCACCACATCCGGGCGCTGCGCCCACAGCGCGTCAAAGCTCACAAACCCCGCGACCGCCCACAAGGCAAACCACCCGGTGGCCACCGCCATGTACCGCCACTTGTCCACCAAGGCGTCACGCAATGCACTCCACACGTCCCATCGCCTCCCATCATATCCCCGTCCACCGCGCATAAATCTTCTGGAGAAAGACGACTTTGCCTCCAGGAGGTGAACCGGAATGGCATGGTTCTGGGTCATTAACGGGCGCAAGTGGAAGCAAGCCATCGTGGTCGCGGCCGCATTCCTTTTTGCCCTGGGCATCGTCTACGCCGAGCGGGATCAGATCACCGTCTTCGCCCCGACCGACGAACCCAAGGCGATCTACAACGTCCCCACCGACGAAAAGAAGATCGCCCTTACCTTCGACATCAGCTGGGGCGAAGAGCGCACCGGTCCCATCCTCGACGTCCTCGAGCAAAAAGGAATCGCCGACCGCGTCACCTTTTTCCTGTCCTCCCCCTGGAGCCGTGACCACCCGGAAATTGTCAAGCGCATCGTACAGATGGGCGCGGAAATCGGCTCCCACGGACACCGGCACGTCAATTACTCCACGCTGTCGGACGAGGAAATCCGCACGCAGATCCAGACGGCCCACCGCATTCTCACCGACCTGACCGGGAAGCCCCCGCGGCTGATCCGGCTTCCCAACGGCGATTTTGACAAACGGGTGCTGCGCATCGCCCACGAACTCGGCTACACCGTCATCCAATGGGATACCGACTCGCTGGACTGGAAAAACCCCGGTGTGCAGACAATTGTCAACCGCGTGCTGTCAAAAGCGCACCCGGGCGATATCGTCCTGTTCCACGCCAGCGACTCCTGCAAGCAAACCCACGAGGCGCTGCCCATCGTCATCGACGAGCTGAAGAAGCGCGGCTACCGCTTCGTTACCGTGTCGGAGCTGATCACCGGCACCGATCGTCAGTTGCACGAGCTTAACTAGCTCACCCGCGCCGTGGTCGCATCCCGTCCAGGCCAAGCGACGCCGGTCGCTTGGCCTCTTTTGCTTCCTTCGGCGCGGTTAGCCTGTGCAACGTCAACACCTGCCACGTGTTGCAGAGAAGAAGCGGAACGAGCATCAGGGTGATCTGCACGGGATTGTCCCCACGGAGCACCGGAACGGCCTCCAGGAGCGTCCCCGCAAACAGGTAGAACAACGTGGGAACAAAGGCCTGGCGATGGGTGAGGCGCACCTTCCACCACGCCCCGGCGAGGGCCCACGCCAGCACACCGGCCGGGAGCCCAAAATAGCCCAGCAGCGATTCCCCCGTTCCAAACGCCGCGTGGCGCAGGTAGGCCACATCCACAAACACCACGGCCACCAACACCAGCAAGAAGCCGTGCCACACGAACGGACGACGTACCAACCCTAAGCCGAGGCGCTGGAGCCACAAAAAAGCGAACAGTCCCATTTGGCTGACCGCGCCGAACAACAGGCCAAACCACGCGTAGGATACGGCGGCCACCAGAACCTCCGACGGGCTGGTCAGCGTCGCGCGCGTCAAGAAAAGGCCCGTAACCAAAGTGGCCCCTGCCCCGACGGCAAGGGTCTTTCCAAACCAGGACAGCCACACGCGAATGCTCACGATCGGCCCCTCCACGTTTTTCGCATTCTTCATGATTGTATCAAGTTCCCCATACCGCCTCAAGGTGCCCAGGCGGCGCGCACCGGTCCGCATACGGATGGGCGAAGCGGGCCATAGTACGTACCGAACGTGTACCCATATTCCCATGCAAAGGAGGCCTGTACGCCGATGCGCCGCCCCGGTCACCGCCCTGTGCTCGTCTGGGCCCTGGTCCTCTTCCTCACCGCCTGCTCTCCCGGCGGAGGGGGCGGGAGCGGACAAGCCCAGGGGAAGCCCGACTATAAGGAATTGAAACAGATGGTCGTCGACATCCTGCAAACCGAGGATGGGAAAAACGCGATTCGCGATGTCCTGAAAGATCCCGAGTTCCGCCGGCAAATCGTGGTGAACGACGAGATGGTTCGCTCGACCGTGGAACGGACGCTCACCGATCCCAAAAACCAAACGCAGTTTTCGGAGATGCTGAAGGACCCGCGCGTCGCCGGCGCTTTTGCCAAGGCATTTCAACGCGAACAGCGCCAGTTGCAGAAGGACCTGATGAACGACCCGGAGTACCTGAACGCGTGGAAAAACGCGCTGCGCGATCCCGCGTTTCAGAAAATCTTCCTCGAGCTGATGAACACACCACAGTTCCGCCAGCACCTGATGGG
The DNA here is from genome assembly GCA_017577925.1 of Bacillota bacterium. Taxonomy (GTDB): domain Bacteria; phylum Bacillota; class Bacilli; order Calditerricolales; family Calditerricolaceae; genus Calditerricola. The sequence continues at coordinate 584 of PKQU01000173.1, read as the reverse complement.
CGTGATGAAGGACGCGCTACGAAGTCCCTTCTTTCGCCTGGAAATGATGGAGCTGATGCAAAAAGCGTCGGAAGACATGATGGCGCAGCAGAAAAAAGGGGGCAAAGGGGGGAACCAAGCCGGCGGGGGAGGCAACCAACAAGGCAGTGGAAGCGGGGGTGACGGCATGTAAGGCCGATACGCAGCGAGCCCTTGGACGGGTCGACGGGTACCCGCCAAGGGCTCGTTTGTTTCCGGCAAGACCTCCGCAAACCGCGAACAAAGCCTCTACGCGCTCACACCCGCGCGCGGCATTTTTCGTCGATCCGCGCAGCGATACGGTCATACAGGCGCCCCATCTCGCTGTCGGCGGGATAGAGGCCCGGCGCGAAGTCGGGGTCGTCAATGTCGCGCGCCGGCGGCTGCACCAGAGGCAGTTGGGCCAGCAGCTCGGTCCCCAGCTCGCGGGCGAGTTTCTCCCCGCCGCCTTGCCCGAAAAGAAACTCCCGGTTCCCGCACGCCGAGCACGTGAGATAGGCCATATTCTCCACAACCCCCAAAATTTCATGGTGGGTGCGCACGGCCATCGCACCCGCCCGTGCGGC
>PKQU01000172.1 GCA_017577925.1 Bacillota bacterium | reverse complement strand
CGATCGCCTTTTTTGAGGGCGGCAATCATGGCTTGGTGCTGCTTCTGCCGTTTCTGCTGCGGACGAATGAGCAGGAAATAGAAGATGGCCAACATCACCACCAGCATTAGAACGGACGACATCCAGCTTCCTTGCTGCGCGGCAGGCTGGGCCAGATGCATCATACCGATTGCCTCCTTCTATTATTAAAGATTAAGGTTAAAACGCGCGGTCCTCCTGCATCTGATAACGCGCGTAAAACGCGTCACGGAAGTCAAGCAGCCGGTCTTCGCGGATCGCCTGGCGAATTTCGGCCATCAGGTTTAGCAGGAAGGCCAGGTTGTGGTAGGTGGTCAGGCGGATGCCGAGAATCTCGTCGGCCTTGATCAGGTGGCGGATGTACGCTCGCGTATAATTCCGGCACACGTAGCAGTTGCAGTGCGGATCGAGCGGGCCAAAGTCACGGGCATACCGGGCGCTTTTGATGACGAGCCGACCCTCGGTGGTCATCACCGTGCCGTTGCGCGCCACGCGTGTGGGCAGAACACAATCGAACATGTCGATCCCACGGATCACGCCCTCGATCAGCGCGTCGGGGGAACCGACGCCCATCAGGTACCGGGGCTTGTCGGCCGGCAGGAGTGGAACGGTATACTCCAGTATCTCGTACATCACCGCTTTTGGCTCGCCCACGCTCAGGCCGCCCACGGCGTACCCCGGCAAGTCGAGTTCCACCAGCTCCCGCGCGCTTTGCTCGCGCAGATCACGGTACACGCCGCCCTGAACGATCCCAAAGAGAGCCTGGTCTTCCGGCCGCCGGTGCGCCGCGAGAGAACGCCGGGCCCAGCGCGTTGTACGGGCCACGGACTGCTTGACGTACTCGTATTCCGCCGGATACGGGGCGCATTCATCGAAGGCCATGATGATGTCGGCCCCCAGGGCATTCTGAATCTCGATGGCCTTTTCGGGGCTCATAAACAGCTTTTCCCCGCTAAGGTGCGAACGGAAGGTTACCCCTTCCTCTTCGATCTTCCGCAACGAACTTAAACTGAACACCTGGAATCCGCCGCTGTCGGTAAGAATGGCCCGGTCCCAGTTCATGAAGCGGTGCAACCCCCCGGCCTCGCGCACGATGTCGGGCCCGGGGCGCAAGTACAGGTGGTACGTGTTGCTGAGCACGATTTGCGCCCCCAGCGTTTTGAGCTCTTCGGGGGTCATCGCTTTGACCGTGGCCAAGGTCCCCACCGGCATAAACACCGGCGTGTCGATTACACCATGCGGGGTGTGAAGGCGCCCCAAACGCGCCCCGCTCTGGCGGCAGACGTGAACCAGCTCATACCGAATGGCCAACCTGTTCCCTCCCAAACATCTTCCAGTATACCCACGGTGAACACCAGACCAAACACCATTGTTTAGAGAATGAGCATGGCGTCGCCAAAGCTGAAAAACCGGTAGCGGCGGGCAACCGCCTCGCGGTAGGCGGCCAAAATGCGCTCCCGTCCCGCGAAGGCGCTGACCAGCAAAATCAGGGTAGAACGCGGTAAGTGGAAGTTGGTAATTAGAGCGTCGATGGCGCGAAACCGGTAGCCGGGGTAGATGAAGATGTCCGTCCACCCGCTTTCGGCGACAAAGCGCCCGTCGTGCCGCTGGGCCACCGTCTCCAACGTGCGCGTTGTCGTCGTGCCCACGGCGATGATGCGCCCGCCACGCGTGCGGGTGCGGTTCAAGAGCTCGGCGCACGCCTCGCTCACTTCGTAATACTCGGCGTGCATGCGGTGGTCTTCCACGCGCTCGGTCGTCACCGGCCGAAACGTGCCCAATCCCACATGAAGGGTGAGGGTGGCGATGTCCACGCCCTTGGCGGCAATTGCATCGAGCAACTCGCGCGTAAAGTGGAGCCCGGCCGTCGGCGCGGCGGCAGAACCGGTCTTTTTCGCGTACACCGTCTGATAGCGCTCCGGATCGTCCAGCTTGGCGCGAATGTATGGCGGAAGGGGGATCTCGCCCAACCGGTCGAGAACGGCAGAAAAATCCTCGCCTTCGTAGTCAAAGCGAAAGACGCGCCCGCCCGCCTCGGTCACCGCTTCACAAACGCCACGCAGCAGGCCATCGCCAAAGGAGACGACGGTGCCCAGCCGCACGCGCTTGCCGGGTTTGACCAGCGTCTCCCAGCGATCGTCCCCGAGGTCTTTCAGAAGCAGCACCTCAATTTTGGCCCCGGTCCCCTCCTTCACGCCAAACAGGCGCGCCGGCATCACCCGCGTGTCATTGAGCACCAAGGTATCTCCCGGCTGAAGGTATGCGATCACGTCTCGAAAGCGGCGATGCTCCAGCTTCCCCGTCTCCCGATGCAGGACCATCAGGCGCGACTCCGCCCGGTCGGGCAAGGGCGTTTGTGCGATCAGCTCTTCCGGCAAGTCAAAGTCGTAGTCTTTGATGTCCACCGCCGCCCATCCTTTCTCTGAACACGATCCGGATTAGCGTTTCTCGAGCGTCGTCCCCGGATAATAGTGGCGCAAGATGTAGTCGTAGGATTTCCCACTTTTGGCCATGGAAATCGCCCCGTACTGGGACAGCCCTAAACCATGCCCATATCCCATGCCATGGAAACGGAAGACGGCATCCTTGGCCACCACGCGCAAGCGGGTGTCGGCACCAAGGACAAAGAACACATCGTTCGTGCCGTTGGGTTGGCTCACGCCTCCGGATGCAGACACCGCCGCCAAACTCACGTCCCGATTGGGAAACTCCACCTGTTTCCCGCCGGCAGCCAGCACGGTGAAGCGCCCCATCTCTTCCACGTCAAACTTCGTGCTGCGCAGGGACACCGTTGAACCGCTCGACGTCGTTTCGCGGAACAGGGAGCGATATTGATCGGGATACTTCACAGCGATGGGCAGGCCGTTGGCGCGCAGTTCCACAACCCGCCCGGACGGGCCGCGCTTGGCCACTTCCAGCCGCTCGACACGGCCGACAATGGAAAGCGGGGTCCCGCTGTTGATCATCTGCGCCAACGCTTCGCCGGTAAAGGGTCCGGCGATCCAGCGGTAGGCATTGTTTTCCTTCACCGACTCCAGCAGCACCACACGTGTGCCGCCAGGGAGCACCACGCTCACGGGGTACTGAGTGCTAGGCCCTTTCCGCACATTTAGGCTCGTCGTCGTTTCACCGTAGGACAGGCCGAGCGGGTGCCGTTCTTGCAGGGTTTTCACGTATCCGCCATGGACATACCCCACGATCCCGCCCGGCGTGACCACGCGGTACCAGACGGGGGCGCTGTCGTCGGGAAGGGTGTCCGGGCTGGCCACCGGTTTGAGGTACGGCACAGGATTGCCCCACACTTCGCTGCCGTCCGCCGTCATGCCCCCGGCGTTCGAGTAATAGAGGGCTTCGGCCAGCTGACCGTTGTACGTCAGCACCATCCCCGCCGTGGCATCTACTGCCTTGCGCACGGCGTCGTTCTCGGCCTTGTAACCCTTATAGACTTGGTCGTACGTTGAATCGGACAGATGGGCCACTCCATACTTGTTGGCCGCCCGGGCGCGCAGCGCGTAGGTGCGGGCGATTACCGCCTGGGCCTTTTGCGCTTCCAGGGGCGACGAACCGCCAATTTCCACGCCGACGACGCCATAGAGGTACTGCTCCAGCGGCAGTTCGTTAATCAGGGCCAGTTTCCCGCTCGCCACGCGCACTTCCATCTCGCCACGGTAGGTCTGGTTGCCCTTTTCCGCCACCGCCGTGACCGGCACGCCGCTGCTCGGCTTCGGAACGAGGCGCACCACCTCGCT
>PKQU01000024.1 GCA_017577925.1 Bacillota bacterium | reverse complement strand
CGCCACCTGGCCCAGCTGTACGACGAGCTCGGCGACGAGGAAAACGCCCTCGCGCTGCTCGAATCGCTGGTGGGCACGCCCTATGAAGACGCCGACCTGTACGTCGAGCTGGGGGCCCGCTGGGCACGGCGCGGCGCATGGGAAGACGCCGCACGCCACTATGAAGAGGCGCTGGCACGCGACCCCGCAAACGAGCGAGCCCGCTTGGGCCTGGCGCTGCTCAAGGCCCGGATGGGGCATCGCGACGAGGCCAAGACGTTGCTGGAGGCAGTGCGTCGGGACAACCCCGACTGCGTGCCCGCGTACATCGCCCTTGCCGATCTCCATCTCGCCGAAGGGGACGTGGCATCGGCGATCGAACGGCTCGAGCAGGCATGGGAGATGGACAAAGGGGACGAGGTGGTGGCCCAGAAATTGGCCTGGGCGTGTTTGGAGGCAGGACGCGTCGACCGTGCCGCCGCCGTATTCGAGGAGATGGTTGGCGGCGAAGAGACCTTAGACGAGCCGTGGCAAGCGCTGCGGGAGGCCATTGCCCGGGCCCGCGCCGACGCGGATGCCGACGGGTAATCCATCGACCCGCGTTGGCCGGCGCTCCTGCGTGCGCTGCCCCGCGATACCGCAAACGGAATGGAACCCCTCCGGCGTCGCCATACTAATGGGTGACGTTTCCAACGGAGGGGTTTTTCATGCGCGTTGCCGACCTGCTGTCCTTCGCCGACATTGACGACTTGCATCGCATTGCCTTAACGTACCGCTGCCCATGCGACAGTCACTCCAAAAACGAGTTGATCCAACGGATTTTAAGCCGTGTCCTGCGCGATGACGAGATCGCCCGCCAATATACCGACCTCGACGACGACGAACGACGGTTTGTGTGGGCGCTATTGGCCGAAGGACGGGCGTGCTTTACGCTTGAGGAACTCTTGGCCAAGGCGCGCCAAGCCGGATCCGGCGGTAGTGGACGCCACTGTGTTGCCGCGCTCCTCAAGCGCGGTTGGCTGTTTCGCGGCGTATCCCGCGCCACGCGCCACGGGTTTGTCTTTCCCGTCGACGTGAAGGAGCACCTGTTTCGCTACCTGGAAACGGAAATTCGCCGTGCGGTTCCCCTGGCCGACCCGCCGGTGGTCGTGCGGGACGAGCGGGGGCTGCTTCTCGACGACCTGTACACGTGGCTGCGCTTTGTCGCCGAAACCCCCCTCCGGCTGACGGCCGAGGGCGTCCTCCATCGGCAACAGCAGCAGTTGCTGTTCCGGCAGTTTGCAGTGAGCGAGGAGCCCGTCGACCGGGCGGCGATGCCGGCTTCCCGCGGCCGATCCGTCCGGTATCCGCGTCGCTTTGCGCTGCTGTACGACTTTACCTGCTACATCGGACTGATCGCCGAGGGGGAAGGCCCCTTCGGCCTCTCGCTGACGGCGCAAGGAGAGCGGCTGTTGCGGGAGGGAACCGACCTCGACCTCGGCGGGGAACTGTTTCGTTTCTGGGTGCGGACAACCAAGCATCGGATCCCCGCACTTCCCCAGCTGCTCGTCTTTCTTTTCCTCGCCGGCCGTGATGGATGGGTGCGCGAGGGAGACCTGCTGGCGGCCCTACCGGCTGACGTCACGGGCGACAGGACCGCGGATTCCGCAGCCGTAATGCAAAGCGAGGTGCTCCCCCTGGGGCTTCACCTGGGCATGCTCGTAAGTGGTCTCGATGTGTACGGAAACCGCTTGTGGTCCCTTACCCCGCTCGGCATCGAGTGGGTGGGCGAGCGGGTGGGATTTGCCGAACAGCCAATCGCTTGGCAGGAGGTTTAATACAGGGGGGAACGGGCAAAAATGGTAGTGACCGGATGGGAGCAATTTTTTTCGGGAGGCAGAAGGGAATTTCGGGCGCATCGAGAATACAGTACAATACAGACCCTGTTCATAATATTTCAACGAGTCCCGGCCGGGCCGAAAAGGGAACCGTCTGCTGGCAATTGCCAGGGTGGAACAGCGGACCCTGCTGCGGGATACCGCGGGGGTAGCCGCAGGCAGTCGGTGTCGGCAAAAGGAAACCGCCGTCCGGAAAAACGCCGCGGTATTGGGGGGACATCTCATGGAAAGGCAGAACCTCATTCAAGAGAACATGGTGTTGGGTCTGCTGGCCGAATTGGTGTTGGACGAGGCGCTGAGAGCGTTCCGAAAGAAGCGGCTATATGAGGAGATCGACCGGGCGCTGGCGGAGAACAATCAGGAACAGTTCTTCATGCTGACGGAAGAGCTGCGGAGCCTTTTGGAATACGAGCGAACGTAAGCTGCGGGGATGCTTCCCGTCGGTTCGTTGAAGGGGAAGAGAAAACGTGCTATTGTAAGGAAGGCTGAAACTCGGCACTGCCGAGTTTTCTTTTTTGGCTTCACCCGACGGGGGAATTCTGTAGAAAGGCGGTGACGAACGTCGTGCAGTGGAACTCGATCCCGGTCGAGGAATGGCCGACGCTCCAGCCCTATGTGGACACGGCCTTGCTCCCGGTGGTGCGCATGTCCGAAACCGACTGGGCGGAGACCCTTTCGCGCTGCGCGCGTCTGGCCAAGTGCGCCGACCGGGTGGAGCAGCACCTGGCCGGCCGGCTCGTCCGCTTCCCGATCCTCACCCTGTATGGTTCCGCTTCCCCCGACGAGGCCGTAGCGGCCCTCAAACCTACCTTTGCCCACGTCGTGGTGCTGACCGACGGCGAACCCTTCGCAGTACCCGGTGGCGTCGTGCTGTCGACACATGAGCGGGAAGGAGATCCGGTCGCAGCGCTGGTGGAGGAGATCGTCGCCTTGTGGAATGACCCGGAACAGCAAAAATCGGACAACGCGTAGCGAAACCGGAGCCTGCCGACGTTGTGCGCAGCGGAACATGATATTCTTGACGCTTTCCATTGCCTAGGGGTATCATGAGGTTGTCCTTGTGTACGTGTGCCAAATCCTGTCCGGGTGACGTCAGCATAGATGGGAGGTTCGGACGATGAGCGACAAAGAGAACGGTCAGGGCATGTCAAGGCGGCAGTTCCTGACGTACACCCTCATGGGTACGGGGGCGTTCATGGCTGCCGGGATCCTTACACCCATGCTCCGCTTTGCCGTTGACCCGGCGCTCAAGAGAACAAGCAGCGCCGGCAAGGTCGAGGTGGGGAAGGTCGACGATTTCGGACCGGACTACAAGTTGGTCAAGTTCAAGGTCAAGATCAAGGACGGCTGGCATGAGGAAGAGGCGGAAAAGTCGGCCTATATCCGCAACAAGGACGGCAAGATCTTGGCCTTGTCGCCGATCTGCAAGCACCTCGGGTGCCAAGTGCAGTGGAACACGAGCCCGGATCGCCCCAACCATTTCTACTGCCCGTGTCACAACGGATTCTATGACGAAAACGGGATCAACGTACCGGGCACGCCGCCTCAGGCGCCACTGGACGAATACGAAGTGGAAGTCAAGGACGGCAAGCTGCTGCTCAGCCTGACGCCGAAGCCGAGAGGGGGGGCATAATCGGTGTTCCGCAGGATCTACCAGTGGCTGGATGAACGGCTCAACATCGGTCCGCTGTGGCGCGACCTGGCCGACCACGAGGTGCCCGAACACGTCAACCCCGCCCATCACTTTTCCGCGTTTGTCTATTGCTTCGGCGGTTTGACGTTTTTCATCACTGTGATCCAGATCCTGTCCGGCATGTTCCTCACCATGTACTACGTCCCGGACATCCTGAATGCGTATCAAAGCGTCAAGTACCTGCAAAACGAGGTGGCCTTCGGCGTCATCGTCCGCGGCATGCACCACTGGGGTGCCAGCCTGGTCATCGTGATGATGTTCCTGCATACTCTGCGCGTGTTCTTCACCGGTGCGTACAAGAGCCCGCGTGAGATGAACTGGGTAGTTGGAATGCTCCTATTCTTCGTTATGCTGGGCCTTGGCTTCACCGGGTACCTGCTGCCGTGGGACCAGAAGGCGTACTGGGCTACACAGGTGGGCGTGAAAATCGCCGGTTCCGTGCCGCTCATTGGCCCGTACATCGAAACCTTCCTCAAGGGCGGCGATGTTCTGGGTGCCCAGACGCTGGCACGCTTCTTTGCCATCCACGTCTTCTTCCTGCCGGGGGTCCTGCTTGCGCTGATGGGCGTGCACTTCATCCTCATCCGCCGGCAAGGCATTTCCGGTCCGCTATGATGCGCACGGAATGGAGCGAAGGAGGGACAGCGTAAGATGGCAGGCCGTCACGAAAAGGACGTGGAGTACGTTGGCGATTCGCGGGTCATAAAACGGCGCGGCGGGCCCCTGACGCCGCCGGATTACACCGAGTTCCCCGGCAAAACCGAACCGTTTTACCCGAATTTCCTGCTGAAGGAATGGATGATTGCCGTCGTCAGTCTGGTGGCCTTTTTGGTGCTGACGATGGCCCACCCGTCCCCGCTGGAGGCGCCGGCCAATCCCAACGACACCAGCTACACGCCGCTGCCCGACTGGTACTTCTTCTTCCTGTACCAGCTCTTGAAGTATGAGTACACGTCGGGTCCGTACACCGTGGTCGGGACGATCCTCATTCCGGGCTTGGCCTTTGCGGCGCTGCTTCTGGCACCGTGGCTGGACCGCGGGCCGAAGCGCCGGCCGAAGGATCGTCCGGTGGCCACCAGTTTGATGCTGCTGGCGCTGGCCGCCATCGTGTTCCTGACCTGGGCCGCGGTGGACGAGCACCAGAAGCACATGGCCAGCCAAGGCGGCGGCAGCGGGGCGCCGACCGTGGAAGTCAGCCCGGACGCGCCGGAAGGCGAAAAGATTTGGGCCAAGCAAACGACCTGTCAGGGTTGCCACGGCGTGGATCTCAAGGGGAGCGGGTTTGCGCCTAGCCTGGAGCATGTCGGCAGCAATCTGTCGCAGGAACAGATCGTCGACATCATCAAGAACGGGAAAGGGCAAATGCCGCCTGGCCAGTTCCAAGGTTCTGAGGAGGAGCTTCAGAAGTTGGCCGAGTGGCTGGCTCAGAAGAAGTAACGCCGGTGTGAAGAAGGACGTGCACCAAACCGGTCGGGGTTTCCCCGGCCGGTTTTTTATCGAAAGGAGGAGGAGAGGAATGGGATTGAGACAAGGGGACTGGCGAATGTGGTGGCCAGCGCTGGCGGCGCGGCGTGACGTGATGGCGTTCCTGGTGGGGGTCAACTTCCTGGGCACGCTATACGGCTACTATTGGTACCGCGAACAGCTGGCCGCAACACCGGTGGCGCTGTGGCCCTTCGTTCCCGACTCGCCGACGGCCAGTGCCGCCTTTACCCTGGTGCTGGCCATGGCGCTCGCCGGCCGCGCAAACGGTTGGGTGCACGCCTTTGCCGCGGTGACAATGGTCAAGTATGGGATCTGGGCCCCGGCGGTCATCCTGACCACGGGAGCCCTCGGGGGTCCGATCCCGTGGCAAAACTGGATGCTGGTCGCCTCGCACCTGGCCATGGCACTCGAAGCGCTTCTCTACGCGTTCCTCTACCGGATCAAGGGGTACCAGTGGTGGGGCGTGGCGGCGTGGACCTTATTGAACGACGCCGTCGACTACGGGCTGGACGTCCATCCGTGGATGGGTCCCACCTTGGAACCCTATGATCACCTCGTCGGGTGGGCGACGGTGGGGCTTTCGCTGCTTTCCATCGTCCTCGCCCGCAGCGTGGCGGCGGCGTGGTCCGGGGAAAGGGGGCGCGAAAACTGACCGGTCTATCCTTGTCCGTTCCCCCATAGAGTGTAGTGGCAGGGAGGGGGAGCGCGATGAGGGGTCTGGTGCGGATGTTATGCCTATGGCTTTTCCTGTGGGGGAGTGGGGCCGGGTTATGGCCGGGAGATGCATCCGGTGAGGAGGCCGTACAAGGCAATACGGAGCGGCTGCTCAAGCACATTGAGCACTTGACGGTGCGCGTGGAACAGGCCGTCCGCCAGGAGCGGTGGGAGGAGGCGCGCGCGCACTATGCCGAACTGGCTGAAGCGGTGGTCGCGCTGACGCGCCGCTTGCCCGTTTCGGTGGAAGGGCTGCACGCCGTGTTGGCGGCCGTGCTGGAAGGAAAGCGCGCCTTTGCCCGGGTCCAGCCCGATCCCGAGGCCATGTTGCGCGATGCCCTTCGCGTGCGTCTGGCTGCCGACGCCCTGCTCCACCGCCAGCAGCCCCTGTGGAAGGAATACCGCGCAGAGGTAGAGACGCAGCTTCGCCAGTTGCGCAGCGGGGCCGTTTCGGGAAACAACTGGCTGCAGGCGTACCGTCGCCTCGCCGAGATCTACACCATCGTGCGGCCTGCGGTGGTGATCCAGCAGCCCCCTGAAGACGTGGAAGCCCTCGACTCCCTCATTCGGGCCCTCGACCAATCCGCTCCCCACGTGGACCGGGCCGTGGTGTGGGAGTTCCACAACCGGATGGCCCGCCTCTTCGAATTGGCGCATGCCGCCTCGGCCGCACCGTGGATGGGCCCGTCCTCCATTTACGCCGTTGTGGCGGTGATGGCCGTTGTGGTGTTCACCGTGCTGGGCTATGTGGCCTGGTACCGCTATCGCTTGGAACGCCGCCCGTGACCGGCCATCAGCCCTCGATCGGCCGTTTGTATTCATCGAGGGTGAACCCTTTGCCGTGCACGTCGCGGACATCCTGGATGGCGACGAAGGCATACGGGTCCACCTGATGGACGAGCGCCTTCAGCCGCTGGACCTCGTTTCGGCTGACGACTACATAGAGGACGTCCCGTTCCGTCCCCGTGTAGCCGCCTTTGCCCTTGAGGAGCGTCGCACCCCGATCCATCTCATGCAGGATGCGGCGGGCGATGTCCGCCGTGGCGTCCGAGACGATGAGGGCTGCCTTGGCCGAGTAGGCTGCTTCCTGCACGAAGTCGATTACCCGGGTGGCGACAAAAACGGCCACCAGCGTGTACATGGCCTTCTCCCGCCCGATGTAGTACGCCGATGCGCCGATGACGAACAGGTCGAAGAGAAACATGGTTCTTCCCATCGTCCAGCCGAGGTACTTCTGCGCCAAACGGGCGAGAATGTCCACTCCTCCGGTGGTGCCGCCGTAGCGAAAGATCAGGCCCAAACCCAACCCGAGGGTGACGCCCGCGTACAGGGCGGCGAGAAGCAGATCGCCGTGCAGCGGCTGGCGAAAGTCTTTGAATACCCACAAGAAGACCGACACCGCGACTACCCCGTAGATGGTGTAGATCATGCTCGTGCGGCCGAGCACCTTCCACCCGATGAAGAAGAGGGGCACATTGAGGAGCAAGTTGACAAGGCCTGGATCAAACCCGAAGATGTAGTTGGCAAGGAGGGTGATCCCGGTAAACCCCCCTTCGGCCAACCCGTTGGCAATGGTGAAGTAGTTGAGGCCAAAGGAAAAGATGGCACAACCCACCGTGATGGCGAGAAGATTTTTCAACCGGATACGCACGGCACGTTCCCCCATGAATGTGAACGTTTGATAAGGAAACAGCCATTATTATAGCGGGGAAGCCTTCGCGGGGGCAAGGGCGCGGTGCGGCGTCGCGCCGCGCGTCCGGTGTTCGGTTGGGATGTGCTGCGGGACGGAAACGGTTTGTTTGCGCCGTTGACCTCTGGTAGGATGAAAAGAGAACGCCGGAAGCTCAATCGAGAAAGGATCGGAGCCATGAACGCCAAAACGCTACGCAAAATCCAGGAGGAAGTGGACGCATACATCGGCCAGTTCCGTGAGGGGTATTTCTCTCCCCTGGCCATGCTGGCCCGCATGGCCGAAGAAGTGGGGGAGCTGGCCCGCGAGGTGAACCACCAATACGGGGAAAAACCAAAGAAGAAAGACGAGCCCGAGGGCTCCATCGCCGAGGAGCTGGGCGACATTTTCTTCATCGTCGTCTGCTTCGCCAACGCCCTAGGCATCGATCTCGAGGACGCGTACACGCGCGTCATGGAAAAGTTCCGCACACGCGACCGCGACCGGTGGACGCCCAAAGAACCGCAACGGGGGGATGACCGATGACGGACAAGCCTATTCGCGTGGCCGTGGCCGGGGCAAAGGGACGGATGGGGCGCGAAGTGGTGAAGATGCTCGTGCAGGAACCCGATTTTTCGTTCGTCGTCGGCATCGACGCGCACCTCGACGGGGTGGATGTCGGGACGACCAACGGCCTGGGCGAACTGGGCGTCCCCTTCGTGCGCGACTTGGAACGCGCCCTCGATACGTACAGGCCCGATGTGCTCGTCGATTTCACCACGCCGGAGGTGGTGCGCCGTCACGTTGAGGCGGCCTTGGACCGTGGCGTGCGCCCAGTGGTCGGAACGACGGGCCTGAGCGAGACGGATGTCGAGGAGCTGGCGCGCCACGCCGAAATGCGTGGCGTGGGCGGCGTCATTGCCCCCAATTTTGCCATCGGGGCCGTGCTGATGATGAAGTTCGCGCAGATGGCCGCCAAGTACCTCCCCCACGTGGAGATTATTGAGCTGCATCATGACCAGAAACTGGACGCGCCTTCGGGGACGGCGCTCAAGACGGCCGAGGGCATTCAACGGGTGCGGGCGGAGTTTCGCCAGGGCCACCCCGACGAAAAAGAGCTGGTGGGAGGGGCGCGTGGGGCATACGTCGGCGGTTTCCGCATCCACAGCGTGCGGCTGCCGGGCCTCATCGCCCACCAGGAGGTGCTGTTTGGGGGAGAAGGCCAGCTCTTGACCATCCGCCACGACGCGCTGAGCCGCGCCTGCTTCATGCCGGGCGTGGCGCTGGCCATTCGCCGGGTTATGACGCTTAACCGCCTGGTGTACGGGCTGGAGCATCTGCTCGATTGAATTCGCGGGAATCGGGAGGAACCAGAGGGTGCGCATCGCGCTGATTGCCCACGACCGAAAAAAGGACGAGCTGGTCAACTTCGTGTTGGCATATCGCCACATTTTCGCCCGGCACACGCTGTACGCCACGGGCACGACCGGGAAGCGCATTGCGGACGAGGTGCGCCTCCCCGTGCACCGGTTCCGGTCGGGACCCCTCGGCGGCGACCAGCAAATTGGCGCGTTGGTGGCCGAAAACCGCATCGACCTCGTGATCTTCTTTCGCGACCCGCTCACTGCCCAGCCTCACGAGCCGGACATCATGGCGCTGCTGCGGCTCTGTGACGTCTACGGCGTCCCGCTGGCCACCAATGCGGGGACGGCGGAGATCCTTGTGCGCAGCCTCGAACAGGGCGATTTCGCCTGGCGCCAGGTGGTCGAGCCCGGATCGGCGCCGCCCGTTGACGTGCCAAACCCCTACGGAAAGGATGAAAACGCGTGAGGGTGGACGTGCTGGCCTTTGGGGCGCATCCCGATGACGTGGAGATCGGGATGGGCGGGACGCTGGCCCTGTGCGCGCGCCGCGGCCTCGTGACGGCCATCTGCGACCTGACGCAGGCCGAGCTGTCATCGAACGGCACCGTGGAGACGCGGCGCGCCGAGGCACGCGAGGCGGCACGCCTGCTCGGCGTGGCCGTGCGGGAAAACGCGGGGCTTGCCGACCGCGGGTTTCGCGTCAACGAGGAGACGGTGGCCAAGGTGACGGCGATTATCCGGCGCCTGAAGCCGCGGGTCGTGTTCGCACCGTACGAAGAGGACCGCCATCCGGACCACCGGTTGTGCAGCCAGCTGGTACAGGAAGCGGTGGCCAACGCCGCCCTGCGGCGGTACGTGCCGCCGGGATGCTCGGAGGAGCCCCATCGGGTAGCGGCACTGTACTATTACCTCATCCACGGCTTCACCAAGCCGTCCTTTGTGGTGGACACCAGCGAAACCCAGGCCCTGAAGGAAAAGGCCCTCTTGGCCTATCGCAGCCAGTTTGTGGCCGATCCGGGACGGGTCACCACCCCGCTCAACCAGGGTTTCCTCGATGCGCTCCGGGCACGGGACCGCTGGTTCGGCCACTTGGCCGGCACCACATACGGGGAAGGGTTTGTCAGCACGGTGCCGGTGGTGGTCGATGTCGCGACGTGGAAGCGCGACCGCTGAAAAGGAGGGGAAGAGCGTTTGCGCATTGGGATCACCTGTTACCCGACCTTGGGCGGGTCGGGCGTGGTGGCCACCGAATTGGGCAAGCTGTTAGCCGAGCGCGGGCACGAGGTGCATTTCATCACGTCCAGCATGCCCTTTCGATTGGAACGGTTTATGAAAAACATCTATTTCCATGAAGTGGATGTTGTCCAGTACGAGGTGTTCCGCCACCCGCCATACGACCTGGCCCTGGCGGCGCGCATGGCCCAGGTGGCCCGGCTGGTCGGGCTCGATCTCTTGCACGTCCACTACGCGGTCCCCCACGCCATCAGCGCGTACCTGGCCAAGCAAATGGTTGGGCCGCAGCTCAAAGTGGTCACCACCCTGCACGGGACGGACATCACCGTGCTGGGCTACGACCGGACGATGAAATGCGTCATCCGTTTCGGGATTGAACAAAGCGACGCCGTCACTGCCGTATCGGACAGCCTGGTGGAGGAAACCCAGCGCCTCTTAAACGTGGACAAACCGATTCGACGCATCTACAACTTCATCGACACGCGCGTCTATGCGCGGCGTGACGCGCGGGAACTGCGCCGGGAGTGGGCGCCGCGCGGCGAAGCCGTCCTCATCCACATCTCCAACTTTCGTCCCGTCAAGCGGCCGGTCGATGTCGTCGAGGTGTTCGCCCGCGTGCGGCGCGCCCTTCCGGCCAAGCTGGTCTTGATCGGGGAAGGTCCCCAGCTCCCCCTCGTCCAGGAACGGCTGGTGGCCGAAAACCTGCACCACGACGTGCTGTTCCTCGGCAAGCAGGCGGATGTGGCCCACCTGCTGTCGGCAGCGGACCTGCTGGTGCTGCCGTCGGAAAAGGAAAGCTTCGGCCTTGTCGCACTGGAGGCCATGGCCTGCGGCGTGCCAGTCATCGCCACCCGCACCGGCGGGATCCCCGAGGTAGTGGTTGACGGGGAGTGCGGCCTGCTGTCGCCCATAGGCGATGTGGCCAAAATGGCCGCCGACGCGCTGGCGCTCCTGCGCGACCCGGAGCGCTACGCCCGTTTCAGCAAAAACGCCCGCCGGCGGGCACGCGAACGCTTTGCTGCCGAGCAAATCTGCGACGAATATGAGGCACTGTATCGCGAAGTGGTGGGCACGCAGGCCTAGCCGGTACCGGCTGCCGCGACGGCCGCACCGTTACACGCGCCGAAAACGCTTTAAATTCTGGATCAGCTTGGAAAGCAGGACGAACAGCCCGAACGCCGTGCGCATGCCAACACCTCCCTCACTTTTCATTATCCTCAAGACAAGGGGCAGGTGTATACGTCCCGCGCCGCAACGCTGCCGTGGACCCATGTCCCGCGGGGCAAAGCGCACGGGACAGCGAACGTTAGTATGCGCAGGAAGGCGGGGATGGCCATGCAAACGGAAGTGGAAGCGGCCGGCCGCCGCGTGTTGCAGCGACTGGAAGAGGCCGGCCATGCGGCATACTTCGTCGGCGGGTACGTGCGCGATCGCCTGCTCGGCCGCCCCATCCACGACATCGACATCGCCACCAGCGCCCGACCGGAAACGGTAATGGCCCTGTTTCCCGACAGCCTCCCCACCGGGATTCGCCACGGCACCGTGACGGTGCGCGTGGACGGCCATGCCTTTGAAGTGACCACGTTCCGCGTCGAACGGGGGTACAGCGACGCGCGGCATCCCGACGAAGTCGTCTTCGTCGACCGCATCGAAGAAGACCTGGCCCGGCGTGACTTCACCGTCAACGCCATGGCTCTCGACCGGCGCGGGCGTCTCGTCGACCCCTTCGGCGGTCGGGACGACTTGGCGGCACGGCGCATCCGGTGCGTCGGCGATCCGATGCGGCGGTTCGCCGAGGATGGCTTGCGCCTGGTGCGCGCTGTCCGCTTCGCCGTGCAGCTCGATTTCGCCATCGAGCCGCAGACATGGGAGGCACTTCAGGCGTGCCGGGCCACCCTGCGTCCGGTGGCGCACGAGCGCATCGCCGACGAGCTCGACAAGATCATGGCCAGCCCGAACCCCGGACGCGGGTTCGTCCTCCTGTTTGACAGCCGGCTGTTTGCCGCCGACGACCTGGCCCCATACCTGGCGCCGGAGGCATGGCCCGACCTGACGGTGCTGGCGGTTCCGGAGGGCGTTGGGACGCGCTGGGCCCTTTTGGCCGTGCTGCTGGGGTGGACGGAGCAAGAGGCGGAATCCTTCGCCCGCGCCCTGCGCTTTTCGCGGGAGCGCATCGACGAGGTAACCACCCTCGTGGGGCAAGCGCGACAGGCGTGCCCCGGCGAGGGCGCCACGCGCCACTGGCAGCAGCTCCTGCTCGCGCACGGCCTGTTGCGCTGTCTGGCGCTGGCCGACCTCTGCGTGGCGCGGGAGGCGGCGGGCCGTCCGAACGCCCTGGAGCAGGAAAGAGCGGCCGCTGCGCGCCTCCGCGAGCGGGTCCGCGCGATTTACGCCACCATGCCGGTGCACAGCCTCAAGGACCTGGCCGTGGACGGGCGCGATCTGCTGGAGGCCATCGGACGACCGCCAGGACCATGGGTGGGCCGCCTGCTGCGCGAGCTGCTCACGCGCGTGGCCTGCGGCGAGCTGCCCAACGACAAGGAGCGCTTGCTTGAATACGCGAGGGAAAGAGGCGACGGCACATGATCAACGAGGAGCTCATCCGGCGATTGAAGGCGGCGCGCGGGCAGTTTGTGTCCGGCGAGGAACTGAGTCGCGTGCTCGGCGTCTCGCGCACGGCCATCTGGAAGCACGTGGAAGAGCTCCGCCAGGCCGGCTACCGCGTGGAGGCGGTGCGCAAGGCGGGGTACCGTCTCGTCGCGGCGCCCGATCGCCTGTACCCGGTGGAGGTGCAGGACGGGCTGAAGGCGACGCGTTTCGGGCGGGAGGTGGTCTACTTCGACGCCATCGCCTCGACGCAGATCGAGGCCCATCGGCGCGCCGAGGCGGGGGCGCCGGAAGGGTTGGTCGTTGCCGCCGACGTGCAGACGGGCGGACGGGGGCGCCTCGGGCGCACGTGGCATTCCCCGCCGGATGCGGGGATCTGGATGAGCCTGGTCCTGCGTCCGGAGGTGCCGCTGGCGCGCGTGCCGCAGCTGACGCTGGTGGCCGCCGTGTCCCTGGCCGACACCCTTGCCGAACACACCGGATTGTCCGTGGGCATCAAATGGCCCAACGACCTCTTCGCCGGCGGCCGCAAGGTGTGCGGCATCCTCACCGAGTTGGCCGCCGAGGCCGACCGCGTCCATTTCGTCATCCTGGGCATCGGCCTCAACGTCAACCAGAAGGAGGAAGACTTCCCGCCGGAGCTGCGCGCGCGTGCCGGATCGCTGGCCATGGCCGCGGGGCGATCCTTCTCGCGCGTCGCCCTGACCCAGCGGCTTCTCGAAGGGCTGGAAACCGATTACGACACCTACTTGCGCGAGGGTTTCGCCCCCTTCAAGCGCCGCTGGGAGGCGCGGGCCATCTCCCTCGGCCGGCGCGTCGTCGCCCGCACGCCGGGCGGTGAATTCGTCGGCGTGGCCCGGGGCATCGACGACGACGGCGCTCTGCTGCTGGAACAGGGAAATGGGACGATTCGAAAAATTTACTCTGCCGATCTCGATCTCCATGCGTAAGGCGCCCCGTTTTGCTATACTAGAAAAAAGGCAGGCGGTATCCGGCAGGAACCGCACTGCGCGATGCGGTGAAGTTCCGGATGTTCAGCACGAAAACCGCATACCGTCTGCGCACATCTGCTCTGAGCCTGCAAAGGACCGAGACAGAGAAGCGCGGCGTGTGACCGTCCTTCTCCCGTTTCGGTGAGAAGGTTTTTTTGTCCTTGCCGGCCAGAGCGCCGAAGGAGGCGTTGCACCGTGAGCAGGATCACCATCCACACATTGAAAGCGCTTAAGCAGGAGAGGCGGCCAATCGTCATGGTGACGGCCTACGATTACCCCTCGGCGAAGCTCGTCGACGAAGCTGGCGTGGACGTCATCCTGGTCGGCGACTCGCTGGGCATGGTCGTGCTGGGCTATGACTCGACCATCCCGGTCACGCTGGACGACATCGTCCACCACACGCGGGCCGTGGCCCGGGGTGCCAAGCGCGCCCTCATCGTCGCCGATATGCCGTTTCTGACGTACCACGGCACCCGCGAGGAGACGCTGAAGAATGCTGGCCGCCTGATTCAGGAAGGCCACGCCCACGCGGT
>PKQU01000171.1 GCA_017577925.1 Bacillota bacterium | reverse complement strand
AGGATGATGAGGCTCAACTCGTCGGCCCCCCGCGCCCGCCGCACCAGGCCCCACTCGATAAGCAGGCCGAAGGCGGCCACCAGGGCCATCGTGACCAGCGCGCTCAACCACAGCGGGAGACCGGCTGTCAAGAGGGTATACACGATCAACCCGCCGAGCATGACAAACTCGCCCTGGGCCAGGTTAATCACCCGTGACACGCTGTAGATCGTCACGAACCCCACCGCCACTACGGCGTACGTGCTTCCGATGAGAAGTCCGCTGATCAAAAACTGGATGATCTGATCCATGTCGCATCCTCCCTCTCCGCCCGTCACCCATCTGGCTCATCCCGTGTCAGCGCTTCCAATAGATTGCGTATTATTCTTAAATTTACAAATCTTAACCCTCTTCGGTCAATTCACCCCCATGCGGGATACGCCCGTGCGTCACCCCCTGTATCCGGTGAAACCGGTCGTCTTCGCCCCCGTTAATTACCAAGCGCTTGCTTGCTTTAAATCAGTTAATTTTAGAATAGCCAAACGAGACACACTCGTCAATAATAAAAAATAATTTTTGAACATTGACAGGAACGCGTGCAATGAAATTCGTCACACCTTCCCTGAATCATCAAAAAATGAAAGAGCGGAGGACCCAACCCTCCGCTCCGTTCCCCCCGGCTTCTCGCTGCGAAAACGGCACCCCCTTCACCAGCGGGCCGCCGGCTCGAGCCGGTACACCTCTCCCATGGTGTCCAGCAGGGCGACGAGGTCTGCGCTGTGCTGCCCCAACCGCCCGTCTTGCGCCGGGAGCTGGGGCGTGCCCGGCCAGGCAAGCCCGGCTGCCTCAAACAGCGGCTTCATCCGCGCCTCCCAGCGGGCGACCAGCTCCTCGCGGCCGATCGGCAGGATGCCCTCGGCGACGAGCACAGCAGCGTGCGCGCCAAGGGAAAACAGGTCACCGATCTCCGGCCAAATGGCGGCCACCGCGTTCTCGAGGCGTTCCCTGGCTTCCCCGCCGGCCTGGCCGAGGCGGGTAAACCACGTCTCCATGTGCAGGAGGTGGTAACGTTCCTCGCGGCGGATCTTCACCGCCCCGTGGGCCAGCGGCGCGTAGCTGGAAGACGCCAGCGCCTCCAGGCGGACGTCTTCAAAGACGTCGTACACGAGGTGCCGCACGATCGTGTACGCCCAGTCGCCGTTGGGCCGCTCGACAAGCCGCGCGTTGCGCCGCACCGCCGCCGCGCGGCCATAGGCCAGGTCGTCGGCGTCCCCTTCCCCCAGTTCGCTCAACAACTGGTAGAAGTACGCCGCATGGCCTACCTCATCTTGGGCGATGGAACTGAAAGCCACGTCCTCCTCAATGTCCGGGGCCAGGCCCAGCCACTCGGAATCGCGGTGGCCGAGAAACAGCTCGTCGTCGGCCAGCTGGTACAGGAGATCCACCAATGCCGCCTTGTAGGCCGGGCGCTGCAGGGCTTCTGCTGCGTTTTGCACCGTCACCGGTCATCACCCCGCATGTCCTCAACCACTTCCTCGATGTTCATCATGCGCTGCTTGAACATCCGCCATAGGCGACCGTTTTCCGTGTACCCGGAGACTTCGCGGTACGTTTTGTCCGTCTCGCGGGCAAAGAAGTCCGGATCTTGGTAGGAGGTGGCGTGGATGTCCTCGCGCCGCACCACCCAGATGCTCACCGCCCGGTCGCGGCGGAGGAAGTTCTCCCGTGCCACGTGGAGGGCCAGGTCCGGCGAAGGCGCCAGGACACTGCCCACATGAACGTGGTGGTCCGTCTTGTTGTGCTGCACGAACACTTCGTACACGTCGTAGATCCCTTCCCGCATGGCCAATCCCTCCTTCACCCCGTCATCCGCGCCCGAACCCGCGTCATCGCCTCGCGCACCCAGCGGTTGCCCTCGTGGGCCTGGCGGCGCAGTTCTATGCGTTCGCGGGACTTCGGTCCCTGGTTGTCGCGAACAATGCGGTAGAACTTGTCCCAGTCGGGCTCGGTGTAGACCCAGCGCTGCTTCGTTTCATCGTAGCGCAGATTGGGATCCGGAATCTTGAGCCCCAGGGCCTGGATGCGCGGGACGTAGCGGTTCAGGTACTTTTGCCGCAATTCCTCGTTGGTCTTGGTGCGAATCTTGTAGACGAGCATCTTCTTGGCCGCTTCCGACATCTCCGGCGGGCCGAAGAAGAACATCAGCGCCTCCCACCAGCGCTCGAGGGCGTCCTGCAGCATGGCGCGCTGCTTGGCCGTTCCTTGGGCCAGCGCGAGGCAGATCGACTCGCCGTGCTGCATGTGGAAGCTCTCCTCGGCGCAGATGCGCTTGAGCATCCGCCCGTACGGGGCGTACGAGGTGTCGAGCAGCGACGCCTGGGTGCAGATGGCCGCCCCGTCAACCAGCCACCCGATCAGGCCGGCGTCGGCCCAGGTCCGCGCTTCCATGTGGAACACGTTGTGGAATTTCACCTTGCTCACGAACAGATCGGCCATCAGGTCGTCGCGCGTCCGATTCAGCGGTGCCGCCAGGTCCTCCGCCACGCGCAGCAGGAGTTGCCCGTGGCCCACCTCGTCCTGCACCTTGGCCATGATGGCCAGCTTGCGGCGCAGGTTGGGCGCTTTGGGCACCCATTCCTTTTCGGGATAGCACCCCATCACCTCGCTGATGCCGTGCATGTGGATGAGACGGATGAGGAGCTGGCGGTACTCGTCCGGCATCCAGTCGGTGGCCTCGATCTTCTCGCCCCGCTCGATCCGGGCCAGAAACGCCGCCTTCTGCTCGTCCTGAAGGATCTGCTCGCGGATCTCCTCAAGCGTCAAGGTGGACGTGGCCATGCTGCCTGCCTCCTTCTCGTGATCGTCCCCCGTGTTCTTCGGCCGGCCGCGCGGGGATTAGACGGACGTAAACAAACAAGCGCTTGCTTGTTTTCAGAATACTAGGGCATTGTGCAAATTGTCAACGCGTTGACGTGCATTTTTTGCGCATGTTCACACGTTTGTCACAAAAAAACGCGGAGGGCACCCCTCCGCCGTCCACGGATGAAGCATGGGCCGAACGTCGAAGGCAGGTTTTGGTCATCCGGCAAACAGGCACACCCCGTCGTGCCGGTCTGCGCCTACCCTTTGAGAGATTCCAGCCACTCCGCATAGCATTCGTCGCACAGCGGTTCGTTCTTCTCGCCGCCGTCCGGTTCATAAAAGGTGACGTAGTGGATGCCGGCGAGGGGATGGCCGCACCAGTAGCACGTGCCGTCCACGATCCTTCTCTCCTTTCCTCGTGGCATGCGGATGTTCGGCACGAGGTAATGTGCCCCGCTCCGGCCCCTTCGTTACGCGGAACCTTTCACCAGTTCCCCCCGATGCGCTCAAACCCACAAAAAACGGGTGGCCGTCCGGACCACCCGTGCGGGCTTATTC
Organism: Bacillota bacterium; assembly: GCA_017577925.1. Classification (GTDB taxonomy): domain Bacteria; phylum Bacillota; class Bacilli; order Calditerricolales; family Calditerricolaceae; genus Calditerricola. The sequence goes on along the minus strand of PKQU01000171.1, from coordinate 473 downwards.
CCCACGAAACACCGGCTTGCGCTTTTCGGCGAAGGCCTGCAGCGCCTCCACGCGGTCTTTGGTGGGAATGAGCACCTCGTACGCCTTCGATTCGATTTCCAGGCCCGTCTGGATGTCGACGCCCAGCCCGCGGTCGATGGCAAACTTGGCCTGGGTGACGGCCAGCGGGCCGTTTTGGGCAATTTCCTCCGCCAATTTGCGTGCCGCCTCGAAGGGGTCGGCCGCCACGCCGGTGAGGATGCCGAGATCATAGGCCTCCTTGGCCGTGATCTTGCGGGCCGTAAAGATCAGCTCCTTGGCCCGCATCGGCCCGATGAGCCGCGGCAGGCGCTGGGTACCGCCGGCGCCGGGAATGATGGCGAGGGACGTTTCGGTCAGTCCCATCATCGTCTCTTCCGACGCAAAGCGAAAATCGCACGCCAGGGCCAGCTCAAATCCGCCCCCGAAGGCGTAGCCGTGCATCACGGCAATGG
>PKQU01000170.1 GCA_017577925.1 Bacillota bacterium | reverse complement strand
GGCCCGCGGGCGAGGCGGCGCCCCGCCGCCACGCCCGGGGGGAGGAGGGCGGGGGGGGGGGCCCCCCCCCCCGCGGCCGGCCGCCCCCGCGGTGCCCCCCCCCCCCCCCCCCCCCCCGGGGGGGGGGGGGGGGCCCCCCCCCCCCCCCCCCGCCATACCCTCCAGCTCCGCCAGCACGTCCTCGATGCCCGTCACCAGCTTGGCTCCCTGCTGGATGAGCCGATGCGGCCCGCGGCTTTCGGGGGAAAAGATTGGGCCGGGCACGGCAAACCCCTCCCGCCCCTGCTCGAGGGCCAGGTCGGCCGTGATGAGGGAACCGCTCTTTTCGCCCGCCTCCACCACGACCACCCCGTGGGACAGGCCGCTGACGATGCGGTTACGGCGGGGGAAAAACCCCTTTTGCGGGGGCATGCCCGGCGCAAACTCCGACAAGAGCAGCCCGCCCTCGCGCCAGATGCGCTCGTACAGGCGGCGGTGCTGACGGGGGTACACCACGTCGACGCCGCAGCCGAGCACGGCGACGGTCCGTCCGCCGGCCTCCAGCGCGCCGAGGTGGGCTTCGCCGTCGATGCCGGCGGCCATGCCCGACACCACCGTCCATCCCCGAGACGACGCATCGGCCGCCAGCCTACGCGCCGCGGCCCGGCCGTAGGGCGTCGGCCGTCGCGTACCGACGACGGCCAAACCGGGCAGCGCGAGCGCCCCCAGATCGCCACGCGCAAACAACACCGGCGGCGGATCGGCGATGTGCGCGAGGAGAGGCGGGTACGCCGCATCCCAAAACGTCAGCACGGCAATCTCCCGCCGGGCCAGCCGCGCCAATAGGGCGCGGACCGCCCGCGGCGTCGCCGCCTCCTGCACCCGCGCCGCCACCTCCGGCTTGATGCGCGCGTCGCGGCACAGCCGTTCCAGGTCGCTGCCGACAAGGTCCTCGGGGCGGCCTCCCGCCACCGCGACCAGCCGAAAGAGGGCGCGCGGCCCGATGCCGTCCACTGTGGCCAACAAGGCCAACAGGCCGCTGGATTCGGATCGGTCCATTTCCCTCGCCATCCTTTCCCTTCCGATTCCTGTCCGCCTCGGCTGCCCGATTGCGCCACAAAAAGCGAAACCCCGCCCGCTGGGGGCAGGGTTCTCTTCGCGTCGCCGCCTCCGGCGCCCCTGACCTTACCGGTTGACGGTCAGGCAGCGCTCGTACAGCCCGCGCTCCTTGAGCACCTCAACGAGGGTTTCCCCGATCACCGCCGGCGTCTTGGCCACGCGCACGCCGCAGGCTTCCAGCTTCGCGATCTTCTCCGCGGCCGTGCCCTTGCCTCCGGAGATAATGGCTCCGGCATGGCCCATGCGCTTGCCGGGCGGCGCCGTTTGCCCGCCGATAAAGCCGACGACCGGTTTCGACATGTTGGCCTGGATCCATTCGGCCGCCTCTTCTTCCGCCGTCCCGCCGATCTCGCCAATGAGGATGACGGCGTAAGTGTCGGGGTCCTCCTCAAACATCCGCAGCACGTCGATGAACTCGGTGCCCTTCACCGGATCGCCGCCGATGCCCACCGCCGTCGACTGGCCGATGCCGCGCGCGGTGAGCTGGTGCACCGCCTCATAGGTGAGCGTCCCGCTGCGGGAGACGATGCCCACATGCCCCGGCGCGTGGATATACCCGGGCATGATCCCGATCTTGCACTCGCCCGGGGTGATGACGCCCGGGCAGTTGGGCCCGATGAGGCGCGTCTTTTTCCCTTCCAGGTAGCGTTTCACCTTCACCATGTCCAGCACGGGAATGCCCTCGGTGATGCACACCACGAGCTCCAGGCCGGCGTCGACCGCCTCCATGATCGCATCGGCGGCAAAGGCCGGCGGCACATAGATGACCGACGCGTTGGCCCCCGTCTGTTCAACCGCCTCGGCCACCGTGTCGAACACCGGCACGCCTTCCACTTCCATCCCGCCCTTGCCCGGGGTCACGCCACCGACAATTTTCGTGCCGTATTCGATCATCTGCTTCGTGTGAAACAGGCCCTGCGAACCGGTAATCCCTTGGACGATCACTTTGGTGTCCTTGTTGATCAGAATGCTCATCGGATTCCCTCACCTTCTTTATCTTGGCCCACAACAGATTGGCCACACGCGAGTTTCAGCGTCGTGCCTTCACCACAAGCCGCTCACGAAACCAGCGAGACAATCTTTTGCGCCGCGTCGGCCATCGAGTCGGCCGAGACGATGTCGAGGCCCGACTCGGCGAGGATCTTCTTCCCGAGCTCGACGTTCGTCCCTTCAAGGCGTACCACGAGCGGTACCTTGAGCCCCACCTGCTTGGCCGCCTCGACAATACCGGTGGCGATCACGTCGCACTTCATGATCCCGCCAAAGATGTTGACGAGAATGCCCTTCACATTGGGATCGGAGAGGATGATCTTGAACGCTTCCCGCACCTTTTCCGCCGACGCGCCCCCGCCGACGTCAAGGAAGTTGGCCGGCTCGCCGCCGTAGAACTTGATGATGTCCATGGTGGCCATGGCCAATCCGGCGCCGTTGACCATGCAGCCGATGTTGCCGTCGAGGGCAATGTAGCTGAGGTCGTACTTGGACGCCTCCTGCTCCCGCGGGTCCTCCTCGTTCGGATCGCGCAACGCGGCGATCTCCGGATGGCGGAAGAGGGCGTTGTCGTCAAAATTCAGCTTGGCGTCGAGGGCCAGCACCTCGCCATCTCCCGTAACGACGAGCGGGTTGATCTCCGCCAGGGAGCAGTCCTTGTCCACAAAAGCCTGGTAGAGACCCATGAAGAACTTGACCGCCTTGCCGACCAGCTCCTTCGGAATGTTAATGGCGTAAGCCACCTTCCGCGCCTGAAAGGGCATCAGGCCGGTCAGCGGGTCGATGTACTCCTTTACGATCTTCTCCGGCGCGCGCTTGGCCACCTCTTCGATTTCCACGCCGCCTTCTTCCGAGGCCATCAGCACAACGCGGCCCGTCGTCCGGTCGACAACCATGCCGACATAGTACTCCTTCCGGATGTCGCAGCCCTGCTCGATCAGGAGGCGTTTCACTTCCTTGCCTTCCGGACCGGTCTGGTACGTGACCAGTTTCTTGCCCAAGAGCGCCTGAGCGTGGGCACGCACTTCGTCAAGGTTTTTTGCCAGCTTGACGCCGCCGGCCTTCCCGCGCCCACCAGCGTGGATTTGCGCCTTGACGACCACCACGTCGGTTCCCAGTTCCTTGGCCGCCTCCACCGCCTCCTCAACCGTAAAGGCCACCTTTCCCTTGGGAACCGCCACGCCGTACTGCTTGAGAATCTCTTTGGCCTGGTGCTCGTGAATGTTCATGCGCGTACCATCCTCCTGTCCTGGACTGACCAAAGGTGCAGAAAACGCTGACAGCTCTTGTCCACTACCGATATTCTCACGTCTGAATGAAAATTGCAAGCGGAAACCGGTGATTTCGTTCGGTTGACAACCTTCGACATCGGCACGAAACATGCGAATTTTTTTATTTTCCAGGAAATGCGACTTGTTTTGCCCTTTCCCGCGCCCCCGGACGGGAGACTGCCGATCCCACAGCTCCCGCCGATCCGCCGTACGCCCGTGCCGAATGGCTCTGCCGGCCGCCGGTTATACTAGCCCGCAGCCGGATGCCCCACCCGGGTGTCCGACATCCGCAAAAGGGGGGACATCAGTATGGAAGAAGGCCACCGCCTCGACCCGATCGAAACGCCCATGCCACACCTCCCCGCGCCGCCGGAGGAACCGGGTGCATCGCCGGTCGAGATTGGAGCGCCCGACGGCGCGGACGAGGAAGCTTGGTTCCGCGCACAGCCGACCGCGACACTGGTCCTGGCCTACTGGCAAACCCACTGCTGCATCAAAAACACGGTGGCGCTCGGCATCCCCTCCGACG
>PKQU01000169.1 GCA_017577925.1 Bacillota bacterium | reverse complement strand
CCTTCCCGCATCGCCCGGCGGAGCGCCTCCTCCGCCTCGGCCACCGTGCGGGCCACCGTCACTCCCTTGCCGGCGGCCAGCCCGTCGGCCTTGACAACAATGGGCGCCCCCTTTTCCCGCACGTAGGCCAGCGCCGCCCCGTAATCGTCAAAGACGGCGTAGTCGGCGGTGGGGATGCCGTGCTGCTGCATGATCCGCTTGGCAAAGGCCTTGCTGCTCTCCACCTGCGCCGCCGCGCGCGTCGGCCCGAAAATGGGCAGGCCCCGGGCGCGGAAGAAGTCGACGATGCCCGCGGCAAGGGGTGCCTCGGGACCCACCACCGTCAGGCCGATGCCCTCGTCCTGGGCGAATCGGGCCAGCGCAGCCAAATCGGTTTCCTTAATCGGCACGCAGGTGGCCACCTCGGCGATACCGCCGTTCCCCGGCGCGCAGTACACCCGCTCCACGTGAGGGCTTTGGGCCAGCGCCCAGCACAGGGCGTGTTCCCGGCCGCCTTGCCCGACCACCAACACCTTCATCGCCGTTTCCCCTCCTCGTCAACCCCATTGGCGGCGCCTCAGTGACGGAAGTGGCGCACGCCGGTAAACACCATGGCGATGCCGTGGCGGTTGGCCTCGGCGATGGAATCCGCGTCGCGAATTGAGCCACCCGGCTGGATGATGGCCGTCACGCCGGCCTTGGCCGCCTCTTCCACCGTGTCGGGCATGGGGAAGAAGGCGTCCGAGGCCAGCACCGCGCCCTTGGCCTTCTCGCCGGCCTGGGCGAGAGCGATGCGCGCTGCGCCGACGCGGTTCATCTGCCCGGCGCCCACGCCGAGGGTCTGGCCGTCCTTGGCCACGACAATGGCGTTGGACTTGACATGCTTGACCACCCTCCAGGCGAAAAGCAGGTCGCGCAGCTCCTCCGCCGTCGGCGCCCGCTCGGTAACCACGCGCAGGTCGGCCTCCGTCAGCTCGCGCACGTCGCGCGTCTGCACGAGAACGCCGCCAGCCACGCTCACCAGGCGACGCTCCGGCACCGGCCGGTCCGGAATGGCCACACGCAGGAGGCGCAAATTTTTCTTCGCCTTCAGCACGGCGAGGGCCTCCGGTGCGAAATCGGGGGCAATGACGATTTCCAGAAACACCTCGCGCATCGATTGCGCCGTTTCCTCGTCGATGGGCCGGTTGGCGGCGATGATGCCGCCGAAGATGGACACCGGATCGGCCTCGTAGGCCCGCCGCCACGCCTCGAGGAGGGTCTCCCCCGTGCCCACGCCGCACGGGTTGGTGTGCTTGACGGCAACAACGGCCGGCTCGGCAAACTCCTGCACAAGGGCCAGGGCGGCGTCGGCGTCGAGGATGTTGTTGTACGACAGTTCCTTGCCGTGCAGCTGCTCCGCCGCGGCCAGCGTGCCCGGGCGCCGGTCGGGCGTACGGTAAAAGGCCGCCTGCTGGTGCGGGTTTTCCCCGTAGCGCAGGTCCTGCACCTTCTCCACGGCCAACGTGAAGGTCTCCGGCCACACCTCACCCGTCTGCTCGGTCAGGTACTGGGCCACAGCGGCATCGTAGGCGGCGGTATGACGGAAGGCCTTGGCCGCCAGCCGGCGGCGCGTCTCGGGGTCCACCTCGCCCCGCGCCTTGAGCTGTTCGAGGACGAGGGGATAATCCGCTGCGTCGGTCACCACTGTTACGTAGGCGTGGTTTTTCGCCGCCGCGCGCACGAGGCACGGCCCGCCGATGTCAATCTGCTCGACGGCCTCCGCCAGCGTCACGCCCGGCTTGGCGATCGTCTCCCGGAACGGGTAGAGGTTGACGACGACCAGGTCGATAGGCCGAATGCCGTGCTCGGCGAGCTGCCGCCGGTGCTCGGCGTTGTCGCGAACGGCCAAAATGGCCCCGTGGACGCGTGGATGCAACGTCTTGACGCGCCCGTCGAGAATTTCCGGAAACCCGGTCACCTCGGAGATGGCCGTCACCGGCACGCCTGCTTCGCGCAACACGCGGGCCGTTCCGCCGGTGGAGACGATCTCCACCCCCAGTGCCGCCAGTTCACGGGCAAACGGAATCAGGCCCGTCTTGTCCGACACGCTGATCAACGCTCGCTGGATCACGTCCGTCTCCTCTCCTTCCGTTCCTCGTTCCGCTACCGCTTCCGCTTCCTTCGCGCACGTTACCCACCGTTCCTCCTAACGTGCCGCAACCCGTTCCCGACGGCCACCCGTCAACCGGCCGCTCCCTCCGGGACCGACAACACCCGCACGCGGCGGCCTTCCCCGCGCCGCACACGCCCCTCGATCAGCCACTGCACCACCTGCGGCAAGAGCTCGTGCTCGACGGCATGGATGCGCGCCGCCAGCGCCTCCGGCGTGTCGTCCTCTTCCACCGGTACGGCCCGCTGGGCGATGATGGGCCCGGTGTCCATGCCGGCGTCGACGAAGTGGACCGTCACCCCCGTCACCTTCACGCCGTGGGCGAGGGCCTGGCCGATGGCGTCTTTCCCGGGAAACGCGGGGAGAAGGGACGGGTGGAGGTTGATCATCCGCCCCTCGTAGGCGGAAAGGAGCGTCGGGCCGACGAGGCGCATGTACCCGGCCAGGACGACCAGCTCGACCCTGCGCGCCGCCAGTTCCGCGAGGATGGCCCGCTCATAGGCCGCCTTGTCGGGGTAGGCCTTCGGGTGGAACGCGAAGGTCGGCACGCCGAGCCGCGCCGCCCGCTCGAGCACCGGCGCACCGGGGCGGTCACACACCAGGAGAACGATCTCACCGTTCACCTTCCCCGCGCGCGCGGCGCGCACCAGGGCTTCAAAATTGGAGCCGCTCCCGGAGGCGAAAACGGCGATCCTCACGCCCACCGCACCCCCCCGAAGACAACGCCGCCCTCGCCGCGGCCAACCCGGCCGATGCGGTAGGCGCGATGGCCCACCTCCGCGGCCGCTCGCACCACATCGTCGGCCTCGTCCTCCGGCACGACGAGGACCATGCCGATGCCCATGTTAAAGGTGTTCACCATGTCGCGACGATCGAGGCGCCCCGCTTCCTCGATCAGGGTGAAAATGGGCGGAACGGGCCACGCCCCCCAATCGATCTCCGCCCGCGTGCCCGGCGGCAGGATGCGGGGCACGTTTTCGACAAAACCGCCGCCGGTAATGTGCGCCATGCCGTGCAGGTCGAAACGCCCGCGCAGGGCGAGGACCGCCCGCACGTAAATCGCCGTTGGCGTGAGCAGCTCCTCGCCCAGCGTCCGGCCGAGGGCAGGCACGTAGTCGTCGAGGGCCATCCCCTGCTCTTCCAGCAGCACCCTGCGCACGAGGGAGAAACCGTTGCTGTGCAGCCCCGTCGAGGCCAGGCCCACCAGCGCATCACCTGCCCGGATGCGCGAGCCGTCGACGAGGCGGTCGCGCTCGACGACGCCGACACAAAAGCCGGCGATGTCGTAGGCGCCGGGCGGGTAGAAGCCCGGCATCTCCGCCGTCTCCCCGCCGATGAGGGAACAGCCGGCTTGTACGCAGCCGTCAGCCAGGCCCTTGACAATGGCCTCCACCTGGGCCGGGTCGAGCTTGCTGCAGGCGAGGTAGTCCATGAAAAAGAGCGGCTCGGCCCCTTGCACGACAACATCGTTGGCGCACATGGCCACGCAGTCGATGCCGATCGTGTCGTGGCGTCCGGTGGCAAAGGCGATCTTCAGCTTCGTGCCCACGCCGTCGGCCCCGGCGACGAGCACCGGCTGGCGATAGCGGGAGACATCGAGCTGGAAGAGGGCGCCGAAACCGCCGATGTCGCCCAACACCTCCGGTCGATAGGTGCGCCGCACATGGACCTTGATGCGCCGGACCGCCTCGTAGCCCGCCGCCAGGTCCACGCCGGCGCGCTTGTACGCTTCGCTCACGCGTCTTTCCCCCTGTCCCGTCTACTCTTCTCCGCGATGC
>PKQU01000023.1 GCA_017577925.1 Bacillota bacterium | reverse complement strand
GCCGTAGCTTGCGGGCCGTCCTGTCTGCCAGCTCGCTGGAGCAAGCCGAGCGGGAGGAAGCGGCCGCCGACACACCCGAGGAGGCCCTGGAGAAGACGATCCACAGGGAAATCGAGCGGCGCGGCCGTTTGCCAAATGTCTCTATGTTCGCTTTCACTGCAACGCCGAAGCCGAAGACGCTTGAGCTGTTTGGCACCCGGCGTCCGGACGGCCAGTACGAGCCCTTTCACCGGTACACGATGCGCCAGGCGATCGAGGAAGGGTTCATCATGGATGTGCTGGTCAACTACACGACTTATAAAGCCTACTGGCGGCTCCTCAAGACCATCGAGGACGACCCGCGCTACGACAAACGCAAGACGCAGCACCTGCTCAAGACCTTCGTGGAGCTCCACCCCCACGCCATCAACGAGAAAGTGAAGATCATGGTCGAGCACTTCGCCACCCAGGTGCAGCACGAGATCGGGGGCAAGGCCAAGGCCATGGTCGTCACCCGGTCGCGCCTACATGCTGTACGCTACAAGTTGGCCTTTGACCGGTATCTGGACGAACAGGGGTATCCGTTCAAGGCATTGGTGGCCTTTTCAGGGACCGTTCAGGACGGCGGACGGACCTATACCGAGTCCGATATGAACGGCTTTCCGGAAAGCCAAACGGCCAAGATGTTCGAGCGCCCCGAATACCGGTTCCTGATTGTGGCCGACAAGTTCCAGACGGGCTTTGACCAGCCGCTCCTGCACACGATGTACGTGGACAAGAAGCTCGGCGGCGTCAACGCCGTGCAGACGCTCTCGCGGCTCAACCGCACCCACCCGGAGAAGCGCAGCACCATGGTGCTCGACTTCGTCAACGAGGCGGACGAGATCAAGGCGGCTTTCGAGCCCTACTATGAGGTCACCCTGCTCTCCGAGGGCACCGATCCCAATCTGCTCTACGAGATCCAGTCGCGTCTGACGGCCTTTGCGGTGTTTACCGACGCGGACGTTGACGCCTTCGCCAAGGTATACTTCGACAAGAAGGCGACGATGGACAAGCTGTATGCGGTCCTGGCTCCGGTGGAGGAGCGCTTCAGGGAGCTGCCGAAGGAAGAGCAGCACGATTTCCGCGGTCAGCTCACGGATTTCATCCGGCTCTATGCGTTCCTGTCGCAGATCATGCCCTTCGCCGATCCCGATCTGGAGAAACTCTATGTTTTTGCGCGTTACCTGCTCCGCAAGCTCCAAATCGACCGGGATACGTTGCCTTGGGATGTGCAGCAGTATATCGACATGGAATCCTACCGGATCCAGAAAACGAGCAGCGGCCGCATTACGCTGGAGCGCAAGGCCGGAGCACTTGAGCCCCAGCGCACGAAGGGCCGTCATGCACCAGCGCCGGAGGAGCTTGAGCCGCTCTCGCGGATCATCGCGGAGCTGAACGAGCGGTTTGGGATCAATCTCGGTCCGGAACATCGCATTATGCTGGATCAGGTCATGGCCAAGCTCGCTGCCGATCCGGCGCTTGACGCGAGTGTCCGGGTGAACACCCGCGAGAACGCTCGCCTGACCTTCGATCACAAGGTCGAACAAGTGCTCCAGGAGATTGTAGACCTCAATTTCGAGCTCTACAAACGCATCACCGACGACCCGGCCTTCGGTGAGGCCATCAAGAACATGCTCTTTGACCACTATGTGCGGGCGCACCGGCAGGCCGATGAGCTGCTCAAGCGGCCGCCGTCAAAGACTCTCGCCTTTCTTCCTACCCTGTTCACGGATGAACCGATGGACGGTGCAGACGCCTTTTCCGTTGGCACGGATGTGCTGGCGACCATTGCCGCCTTCCTCAACACCGAGGGCGGAGACCTGCTTCTTGGCGTCGCCGCTGACGGCACACCGGTCGGCATCGAGCAGGAGGACGGCTACGTCGACGAGGACGACTACGTACAGCGGTTGCTCTACGCGGTGAGGAAAGGACTGGGCGAGCATGCAGCCGCCTGCGTGGACGCGAGGATTCAGATGGTACGTGGCAAGATGGTGTGCCTGGTGAGTTGCCGGCGCAGCTCCACACCGGTGTTCGTACAGTCGGGCGGCGAGGCAAGTGCCCGCGGTGACTTCTACGTGCGGCAAGGGTCCGAGACCGTGCGGCTTTCTCCCGGGGACGTTGAGGCGTATATTCGATCCCGGTTTCCCCAATCTGCGGCCGATCGCGCATCCGGATCGCTGGGGGAATGACAGCCGGTCCAGCTTTTCGTGGACGCGAGCGGATGGAGCGCTCGCCTCGTGATTGCGCGGCATGGACAGCGCCCGTGCGGTTGCGGTATACTACCAATCAAGGCGGCCCGCGTCTGAGCCGCCGGAACAACCGCATCCTGCACGCAACCACCGTTCCTTCGGGGCCGGGTGAAAGTCCCGACCGGCGGTGATGGCCTCAGCGCCTCAGCCCGCGAGCCGCGCAAGCGGTTGATCCGGTGCGATTCCGGAGCCGACAGTGACAGTCTGGATGGGAGAAGGAATGGAGGGGAGCGGCTTGCCCATTTGCCCCTGTTGTTCGACGGGGATGGCCGGCAGGCTTGTGCCTTTGGCCGGCCGGGGGCAATCGTTGCCCGTCCTGCGCCGTTTTGTGACGGCTTGCACAAACGCAGATCCCATCCGCCGCCACGAAGGAACGTGGCGGCTTTTTTGCTTGCCGGGAGCGGCGTCGTACGCGACAGCGGAAGGGAACACGCCAACGGGGAAGGAGGGCGACGGGGTGGACAACGCGCAACGCATGGGCCATGACGACGAGCACTACATGCGCATCGCCCTGGAGCTGGCCAAGAGCACGGTGGGGCAAACGTCGCCCAATCCGGCGGTGGGTTGCGTCCTGGTGCGCGACGGACGCATCGTCGGGTTGGGGGCCCACCTGAAGGCCGGTGAGCCCCACGCCGAAGTGCATGCCCTGCGCATGGCCGGCGAAGCGGCGCGGGGGGCAACGGCCTACGTGACCTTGGAGCCGTGCAGCCATTATGGCCGCACACCGCCGTGCGCCGAGGCGCTCATCGCTGCCGGCGTGCGCCGCGTGGTGGTAGGCGCGGTGGACCCCAACCCGCAGGTGGCCGGGCGGGGAATCGCCCGGCTGCGCGAGGCGGGGATCGACGTGACCGTCGGCGTGCTGGAGGAGGCCTGCCGGCGGCTCAACGAGGTGTTCAACAAGTACATCGTCCACCGCCTGCCTTTCGTCACGGTGAAAACGGCCAGCACCCTCGATGGCAAGATCGCCACGCGCACCGGCCACAGCCGGTGGATCACCTCCCAGGATGCGCGCCGGTACGTCCACGAGCTGCGCCGCCGGAGCGACGCCGTGCTGGTCGGTGTGGGCACGGTGATCGCCGACGATCCCCGGCTCACCGTGCGCTTGCCGGGAGGGGGGAAGAACCCGGTGCGCGTTATTCTCGACTCCCGCCTGCGCCTGCCCCTTTCCGCCCGCGTGCTCACCGATGGGGCGGCACCGACATGGGTGGTGACCACGGCGCAGGCGCCGGAGGAGCGCATCCGGGCCGTCACGGCCCAGGGGGCCGAGGTGCTGGTGGCCGGCGATGGCGAGCGGGTGGACATCCCGGCGCTGCTTTCGCTTCTCGGCGAGCGCGGCATCACCTCGCTCCTCGTGGAAGGCGGCGCCGAGGTGAACGCGTCGTTTTTTGCCGCCCGGGCGGTGGACAAGGTGATTGCCTTCTTTGCCCCCAAAGTGGTCGGCGGACGGGTGGCACCGACGCCAGTCGGCGGGGAGGGGGCGGCGACGATGGACGAGGCGGTGCGGCTGCGCGATGTCCATGTTGACACCATCGGACCCGATATCGTGGTGACCGGCTATCCGGTATGGGAAGAAGGAGGGGGGCGCCATGTTTACCGGAATCATTGAGGAAGTAGGCCGTGTGCGGCGCCTTTCGCCCGTGGGCCCAACGTCGATGGTTCTGGAGATCGAGGCCCGCCGCGTCCTGGAGGACGCCCGCGTCGGTGACAGCATTGCCGTGAACGGCGTCTGTCTCACCGTGACGGCCCTCGGCGGGGGGACGTTCACGGCCGACGTGATGCCGGAGACGGTGAAGAACACGAGCCTGGCACGGCTGAAGCCCGGCGCGCCGGTGAATTTGGAGCGGGCCATGGCCGCCGGCGCGCGGTTCGGCGGTCACATCGTTACCGGGCATGTCGACGGGGTGGGCGTGATCCGCTCGCGCACGCCGCGGGAAAATGCCGTCATTTTTGCCGTCGAGGTGCCCGCCGAGCTGCGCCGCTACCTCATTCCCAAGGGATCGGTGGCCGTCGACGGCATCAGCCTGACGGTGGTGGATGTCACCGATACAGGGTTTACCGTCTCCATCATTCCCCACACGCTGGCCAATACCGTGTTGCAGCATTTGGGGCCGGGCGACCCGGTCAACATCGAGTGCGACGTGATTGCCAAGTACGTGGAGCGGTTCGTGCAACGCGCCATGGGTGCCGCATCGGCCGGCGGGGCAGACGCGAGCCGTTCCTCCGGATTGACATGGGCCAAGCTTGCGGAAAACGGTTTCGCGTAAGATGCGGGCAACCTGGCAGATCTCCGTCAAGCGAAACGGGAGCGAAAGGGGCGAGCAGGGATGTTTGACCGCATTGAGGAAGCCATTGCCGAGTTGAAAGCCGGGCGCGTCATTATCGTGGTGGACGACGAGGACCGCGAGAACGAGGGGGACTTCGTCGCCCTGGCCGAAAAGGCCACGCCGGAAGTGGTCAACTTCATGATCACCCACGGGCGCGGGCTGGTGTGTGTGCCGATCACCGAGGAACGGGCCCGCGAACTTGACCTGCCGCCGATGGTTGAGCACAATACCGACCGCCACGGTACGGCCTTTACCGTATCCGTCGACCACATCTCCACGACGACGGGGATCTCCGCCTACGAGCGGGCGCGAACGATCCAGGCCCTCATCGATCCGGCGGCCAGGCCCACCGATTTCCGCCGCCCCGGCCACATCTTCCCGCTGGTGGCCAAGAAGGGCGGCGTGCTGCGCCGCGCCGGCCACACCGAGGCGGCGGTGGACCTGGCACGGCTGGCCGGGGCCTACCCGGCCGGGGTGATCTGCGAAATCATCAAGGAAGACGGCACCATGGCCCGCGTGCCCGACCTGCGGCGGATTGCCGACCGGTTCGGGCTGAAAATGATCACGATCGCTGATCTCATCCGCTACCGCAGCCGCACAGACAAGCTGGTCCGGCGTGAGGTGGAAGTGCGCCTGCCGACGGCCTTCGGCGAGTTTCGGGTCATCGGCTACTCCAACGAAGTGGACCACCGCGAGCACATCGCCCTCGTGAAGGGGGAACTCGATCCGGAGAAGCCGGTGCTCGTTCGCGTCCATTCCGAATGCCTCACCGGCGACGTGTTCGGCTCCTACCGCTGCGACTGCGGACCGCAGCTCCACGCGGCGCTGAAAAAGATTGAAGAGGAAGGCAGCGGTGTGTTACTCTACATGCGTCAGGAAGGCCGTGGCATCGGCCTGTTGAACAAGCTGAAGGCCTACAAGCTGCAGGAACAGGGGCTGGACACGGTGGAAGCCAACCTTCACCTCGGCTTTCCGGCCGATGCGCGCGATTACGGGATCGGGGCGCAAATCCTCTACGACCTTGGCGTGCGGAAAATGCGCCTGATGACCAACAACCCGCGCAAACGCGCCGCACTGGAAGGGTACGGGCTGACCATCGTCGAGCGTGTGCCCCTGGAAATCCCGCCGAACCGAGAAAACGTGCGCTACCTGTGGGCCAAGAAGCACAAGCTGGGCCACCTGCTGCAGCATCTCTGATGGCGCGGAGGGCCGGCGTGCCGCGTGACCGCGCCATCCCCACTTTTCAGGCAGGAGGGGTGATACCTGTGGCCAACGTAATCGAAGGCAATCTGGTCGGGACGGGGCTTTCCTTTGCCATTGTCGTCAGCCGGTTCAACGCGTTTATTACGGCGAAGCTCCTCGATGGAGCCCTGGATGCCCTCAAGCGTCACGGCGTGGCCGAGGAAGCCGTCGACGTGGTGTGGGTGCCCGGGGCCTTCGAAATCCCCCTCGTCGCCCGTAAGCTGGCCGAACGCGGCAAGTACGACGCCGTCATCTGTCTCGGGACCGTGATCCGCGGGGCCACGCCCCATTTCGAGTACGTAAGCGCCGAGGCAGCCAAGGGTATTGCCCAGGCGGCGCTGCAGACCGGGGTCCCGGTGATCTTCGGCGTGCTGACTACGGACACGATCGAGCAGGCCGTCGAGCGGGCGGGCACGAAAGCCGGCAACAAGGGCTGGGAGGCGGCCACAGCGGCCATCGAGATGGCCAACCTGATGCGCCGGCTGGGGTAGGGAGGAGACGCGGTGGATTTCTTCCATTTTGACCTCGACACGCTGCTCTTTCGCTTGATCGCCTTTGTCATTGCCTTTTCCGTTCACGAATGGGCCCACGCGATGGCGGCGTGGCGGCTTGGCGATCCGACGGCCAAGGAAGAGGGGCGGCTCACCCTCAATCCGCTGGCGCACGTTGATCCGTTTGGGCTGCTCATGATTCTCTTCGGCCCCTTTGGCTGGGCCAAGCCGGTGCCCTTCAACGCCCTGTACTTTCGCGGCAACCGGCGTCTGGGCATTGTCCTGGTGGCCGCCGCGGGGCCGCTGTCCAATCTGGTGCTGGCCTTCGTTTTCGGATGGCTGGTTGTCCACGCCGACCGCATCCCCCTCGTGCACGCGGGGCCACCGTGGCTTGCGGAGCTCGTGGTGAACGTGTTTGCCTACAGCCTGCTGATCAATGCCGCCCTGGTGGTGTTCAACCTGCTCCCGATCGCCCCGCTGGACGGCGCGAAGATTGTGCGGTTTCTCTTTCCCTACAAGTACGACCGCTACTTTGAACCCCTTGAGACGTACGGGCCCTTTCTGCTGTTGGCCATCGTCTTCTTCCCCGCGCTTCGCAACGTGCTCTTGCATCCGCCGCTGGAGGGGCTCCTGGCCCTGATCCAGCTGGTTGTGGCGTAGCCGCGCTGTGGCCTGGGTCCGGCAGGAGGGATCATGCCGCCGATGACGGTTCAGATCAAGCTGGAGACCTTCGAGGGACCGCTCGATTTGCTGCTCTACCTCATCGAACAGGAACAGATGGACATCACCGACATTCCGATCGCCCGCATCACCGAACAGTACCTGGCGTATCTGGCCACCATGCAGGAGCTGGAGCTGGAGGTGGCCAGCGAGTTTCTCGTCATGGCGGCGACGCTGCTGCAGCTGAAGAGCAAGATGCTGCTGCCGCGCCACACGGAACCGGCGGCGCAACCGGCGCCGAGCGCGGGGAATGAGGACCCGCGCGCGGCCCTTGTGGCCCGGCTTGTCGAGTACAAGCGCTTCAAGGAAGTCGCCCGTGCGTTGCGGGAGCGCGAAGCGGCGTACGGCTGCGTCTACACGAGGCCGCCGCTTGATCTTTCCCCGTACTCCCCGCCGCAGAAGAATCCGGTGGAAGGCCTGACGCCGGACGACCTGGCGCAGGCCTTTTGGCGCGTGATGAGGCGAGCACGGGTGCGCCCGCGCCAGGAGGCCCTTACCGTGACGCGCGACGCCGTCCGCGTGGAAGACTGCATGGCCCACGTGCGGCGGATGCTGGAGGCCCGTGGTGGGCGGATCTCCTTTTTCGCTCTGTTCCCGGCCGGCGTGACGCGCGAGCATGTCGTCGTCACGTTCCTCGCCGTGCTGGAGATGATGAAGCTCGGTCTGGTGCGCTGCGAGCAGGGGACGCCCTTCGGCGAGATCACCCTCGAATGGGTGGCGAAGGGAGGGGAGCGGGTACGTGAACCGCAAGCAGCTCAAGGCGGTCGTTGAAGGTTTGCTCTTTGCCGCGGGAGACGAGGGGCTGACGGCGGCGGACCTGGCTGAGGTGCTGGAGGTGACGCCGGAGGAGGCGAAGGTCCTGGTGGAGGAGCTCGCCGACGAGTGGCAACGCGCCGGGCGCGGGCTGCGCATCGTTCGGGCAGCGGGGGGCTATCGCCTCACTACCCTTCCCGAACACGCGCCGTATCTGGCCAAGCTGGTTGACTTGCCGGCAAACAGCCAGCTGTCGCAGGCCGCCCTGGAGACGCTGGCCATCATCGCCTACCGTCAGCCCATCACACGCGGTGAGGTGGAGGACATCCGCGGCGTCAAATGCGAAAAGGCCATTCAAACGCTCCTGAACAAGGGCCTCATCGAGGAAGTAGGACGGGTGGAAGGACCCGGTCGGCCGATTCTCTACGGTACGACCAAGGCCTTTCTCACTTATTTCGGCCTGAACGACCTGTCCGATCTTCCCCCGCTGCCGGAAGCGGAAGCCGCACCTGCGGACGCGCAAGGGCAGGCCGCCGATCGGCTGGCGGCAAGGACGACACGCGGCGAATGACGAGTCGTGCCCCTGCATAAGCATGTACCATCTCGCGGGACGAGGTGGCGTCATGCGCAGGGGCATTTTTTTGTGGTGGGTCATCGGGTTGCTCTTGTTGGGGATGGCCATGCCACCGGTGGCCGCGGCCGTCGACACGGAACCGCCGCAGGTATCGGCGCAGGCCGCGGCGCTCATCGACGTGGCTTCGGGGCGCATCCTCTATGAAAAACATGCGGATCAGCGCATGCCCATTGCCAGCCTGACCAAGATTATGACCGCCATCGTGGCCATCGAGCGCGGTAACCTTGACGACGAAGTGGTCGTGGGTCCCAACGCCTACCGCAAGGAAGGGTCTTCCATTTACCTGGAGCTGGGTGAACGCATGCGCCTCGAGGACCTGCTTTACGGCCTCATGCTGCGCTCGGGGAATGACGCGGCGGTGGCCATTGCCGAACACGTTGGCGGGTCCGTGGAAGGCTTTGCCTACCTGATGAACGAAAAGGCGCGCGAGCTGGGCCTCACCGGCACCCATTTCACCAACCCCCACGGCCTTGACGACGGCGAGCACTACTCCACGGCCCGCGACCTGGCCGTGCTCACGGCCTATGCCCTGAAAAACGAAACGTTCCGCCGCATTGTATCGACCAGGGTGCACCGTGCGCCGTGGCCGGGTAAGCCGTGGGACCGCGTCTGGCACAACAAGAACAAGCTGCTGCACCTGTACGAGGGAGCCGACGGGGTCAAGACCGGCTACACCAAGCTGGCCAGACGCTGCCTGGTCGCCTCGGCCACGCGCGACGGACGCCAGCTGGCGGCGGTGGTGCTGAATGCGCCGGACGACTGGAACGACACAGCGGCGTTGCTGACGTACGGCTTTGCCCATTTTCCCCTCGTGGAGCTGGTGCGCGAAGGGGACATCGTGGAAGAAGAGCAGACGGCCCACGGCGTGGTCCGCTATCGGGCCCTTCGCGCCTTCACGTATCCCCTGGCGGCGGACGAGGTCGAGCATGTCACCTCGTCGATCGAGAACGGCACCAGCCGCTTTCCGTGGGAGCCGCCGGCCGTGTTGCGGCTGGAGCTGAGCGGTACGCCCATCGGCACCGTGCCTTTGGCCGTCGAGCGTCCCGAAGGGGATCGCCTCACCTTTTCGGCGTACTGGCGGGCCTTCTGGCGTGCCCTGTTTGAGGGGGGACGGCTGTGATCAGCGTCATCTGGCTCGGGATGATCGTCATCAGCATTATGGTCGGTGCCGCCACCGGTCGCCTTGACGCGGTCAACCGCGCCGTCTTTGAAGGGGCCAAGACCGGGGTGAGCATCGCCATCGGCCTGATCGGCATCCTTGCCTTTTGGCTGGGAATGATGAAGATCGCCGAGCAGGCCGGAATCCTCCGCGCCCTCTCCCGGCTGCTTGCCCCGCTGGTCCGGCGGCTGTTTCCCGACGTGCCGCCGAATCATCCGGCGATGGGATACATCCTGTCCAACATGACGGCCAATCTCTTCGGGTTGGGCAATGCGGCCACGCCGATGGGCATCAAGGCGATGGAGGAGCTTCAGAAGCTCAACCCGGACCCCAAGACGGCCACGCCGGCCATGTGCACGCTCTTGGCCCTCAACACCGCCAGCCTGACGCTCATTCCCACCACGGTGATCGCCCTGCGTGCGCAGATGGGTTCCGGCAACCCCGTCGAGATTGTTGGCACGACCCTTGTTGCCACGGCCATCGGGACGGCGACGGCGATTGTGTTCGACCGGTGGTTTCGCCGGCGGAGTGGAGGACGGTAGCGATCAACGCGGGGGCCACGCGTCCGGGCGGCAGCAACGGGAAGGGGGGATCGCGCGTGTATGGGTGGGTGACAGCCCTGTCGGTATGGGCGCTTCCGGCGCTGCTCGCCGGGATTTTGTCCGTGGCGCTCGTCCGTCGCGTTTCGGTGTACGAGGCCTTTGTCGAGGGCGCGAAGGAGGGGTTCGGTACCGCTGTGGCCATCATTCCGCACGTCGTGGCGATGATGGTGGCCATTTCCCTGTTTCGGGCCTCCGGCGCGTTGGATCTTCTCGTGTCCCTCTTCCGTCCCCTCACCGAGCTTCTGCGCGTTCCGGAGGAGATCGTCCCCCTTGCCTTCCTGCGTCCCCTCACCGGGTCCGGGGCGCTGGCCTACATGGTCGACCTGTTTCAAGCCCACGGCCCCGATTCCCTCATCGGGCGGATGGCCTCCACCATCCAAGGCAGCACCGACACCACCTTCTACGTCTTGGCCGTTTACTTCGGCGCCGTGGGCATCACCCGCGTGCGCTACGCCCTCACCGTGGGCCTCTTGGCCGATCTGGCCGGTATTGCCGCGGCGATCTGGATCACCAACCGGGTGTTTGGGTAGGGAAGAGAGAAAACGTCTCCTCAAAGCTCCAGGACACGGGCACCTCCCTTGTCCTGGTTCTGTTTTTTGTGCAATTCCCGAATGATGGGAAAACGACTCCGAGCCCTACACGCCCCGTTTGTCTTTATCAACAAAAACCGCTATGATGGTAGCGAGGTGAGCCCGATGGAACGGCTGCAGAAGGTGCTGGCCCATGCCGGCGTCGCTTCGCGCCGCAAGTGCGAAGAGCTGATCCGTTCCGGCCGCGTGCAGGTGAACGGGCAAACGGTGACCGAGCTGGGGGTCAAGGTGGATCCGGCAAAGGACCGCATCGCCGTCGACGGGATGCCGGTACGCCTGGAGACCCGCAAGCGCTACCTCCTGTTGTACAAGCCGGCGGGGGTCATCACCAGCGTGCGCGACCCGCACGGCCGGCGCACCGTTATCGATTTACTCGAGGGTGTGCCGGAGCGCGTGTACCCGGTGGGCCGGCTCGACTATGAGACAGAAGGGCTCTTGCTCCTTACCAACGACGGGGAGCTGGCCCATCGTATCATGCATCCGCGCTACGAGCTGGACAAGGTGTACGAGGCGTGGGTGAAGGGACATCCCGACGAGGAGGATCTGCGCCGCCTGCGCGAGGGGATCCTCCTCGAGGACGGGTGGACCCACCCGGCCAAGGTGGAACGGCTCGCCGAACGGTCCGGGCGCACGCTGCTGCGCCTGACGATTCACGAGGGGCGCAACCGCCAAGTGCGGCGCATGTGCGCGGCGGTGGGCCACCCGGTGCTGGTGCTCAAGCGGGTGCGCGTCGGGTTTCTCACGTTGGGCCGACTGCGGCCGGGCGAGTGGCGCGAACTTGCGCCCGAGGAGGTGCGCCGGCTCAGGGCGCTGGTTGGGCTGTGATCGTCACCGAATGTTCACATCTTCGCGAAAAGCAGGGAAAACGCGAAACAGTATAATAGGAAAGGGGAAAGGAGGTTTACAATTCAAAACGCGAAGTCCTTTTTTTGTCAGGAAAGAAGGTGAATGTCCGTGGACGAAGTGAAATGCGAATGCGGGCACACCAATCCGCCGGGGACTGCGCTGTGCGAATCGTGCGGCCGTCCGATGGGCGAGGCGGCGGATTCCACCGGTGTGCTCAACATGCGCTACGAGGGAGCCGCCCGTCGCTCGCAGACGCGGCGCGGCACGCTGCTGGACAAGGTGTGGAATTTCTTCTCCTCGGTCAAGGTGGCGGTGGTGCTCATCGTCATCACCCTCGTCGCCTCGGTGATCGGGACGATCTTTCCGCAAGAGATGTACCTCCCCGTGCCGCCGGAACAGGCCGAGCAGTATTACCGCGAGGCCTATGGGACGCTGGGCGAGCTGTATTACCAACTGGGCTTTCACCGCTTGTACGAAAGCTGGTGGTACGTCGGCCTGCTCTTGATGATCGGGGCGTCACTGGTCATCTGCAGCCTCGATCGCGTCGTGCCCCTGTACCGGGCACTGAAAAACCAGCGCGTTAAGCGGCATGTTGACTTTCTCACCCGCCAGCGCGTGGCGGCGCAGGTGCCCCTCGAGGGCCGCACGGCGGACGAGCTGCTTGCGGCGGCGGAACAAGCCATGGCCAAGCGCCGCTACCACGTGCGCCGCGAGGGCCTTGCCCTCCTCGGCGAGAAGGGGCGGTTTAGCCGCTGGGGGCCGTATATCAACCATGTGGGTCTCATCATCTTTCTCGTTGGTGTGTTGTTACGGCTCGTTCCGGGTTTCTATATGAACGAATACGTATGGGTGCGGGAAGGGGAGACCAAGCCGATCCCGGGCACGCCCTACTACGTGAAGAACGAGCGGTTTACCGTGACCTACTACGACGAGCATGAGTTTCCGCAGAAGATCGACCTGAACGGCGGCAAGGTGGTGAAGGAATACCGCACCGACGCCGTGCTGTACCGTCGTGTCGACGGGGACAAGCCGGGGGCTTCCCCGCAGTTGGAGGAAGTGGCGCGTGCGCCTATCCGCGTCAACCATCCGCTGGAGCACGACGGGCTCCTCCTGTACCAGGCGGGGTCGTTGACGGAATTTGGCCGCCTGACGTTGGAGCTGCGCCACAAGCAAACGGGCCGGTCCTTCGGCACCTTTACCGTCGACCTGCACGACCCGGCACCGTCGTACCGCTTGCGCGATGGGGCAACGGTGGAGATTCTCGAGTACTTCCCGGACTTTGTGCTGAACGAAAACAACGAGCCGTCGACGAAGTCCAATGTTCCCAACAACCCCGCTTTTGTCTTTCGGGTGAAGACACCGGACAAGCCCGAAGGCGAAAAGAGCTGGCTGTTCTTGGGCTTGACCATTGAGGAGCCGAACAAAACCAACGCCTATGAGCTGAAGTTCCGCGACATGAGCTTTGTCGACGTGAGCGGGCTGATGGTGCGCATGGACCGCAGCTTGCCGGTCATCTTCTTTGGCTGTGGCGTGGTCATGGTCGGACTGGTTATGGGCTTTTACTGGCAACATCGGCGCATCTGGGTGCAGGTGGAAAACGGCGTCGTGTATCTGGCCGCCCACACGAACAAGAACTGGTTTGGACTGAAGAAAGACGTCTTGGCTGTGGCGCGGGAAGCCGGGCTGGCGGTTGAGGCCGGCTCCCTGGACCAAGGAGGGAAACGGACATGACGACCGAAGGGCTCATCGCGCTGTCGAGTGCCCTGCTGCTTGTGGCGTTCGTGTTGTACGCGCTTTCGATGGTGGCGTTTGTCGTGGCCATTACCGGAAAGCGTTGGGCGGGCCGCGACCCGCGGGAAAACGCCCGGCGCATGGGCCGCCTCGGCTACGCTATGGCCGCCCTCGGTGTGGCAGCCCAGACGGGTTACATTGTGACGCGCTGGATTGCCGGTGGCCATATTCCCGTCAGCAACATGTTTGAGTTTATCGTGTTCCTTGGCTTTGCCATTGCTCTGGCGTTCCTCATCCTCTACCGGATTTATCGCGTGCCGGCCCTGGGCGTTTTCGTCATGCTCCTCGATGTGCTGATGATTGCCTACGGAGCTGTCTTCCCGCGCGAGGTAACCCCCCTCATCCCCGCCCTTCAGAGCTATTGGCTGTACCTGCATGTGACGACGGCGGCGCTGGGGGAAGGGGCCTTTGCCGTCGGGTTTGCCGCAGGGCTGATGTACCTGGTCCGCACGGTGCGCCAGGATCATCCGTCGGCGCAGGCGCGGTGGTTGGAAGTGGCACTGTGGGTGGTGCTGGCCGTGCTCGCCTTTGTCGCGCTCTCCTTTACCTTTGCGGCCCTTGACAAGGAAACGGTGTTCCGTTTCCCCGACCCCAATGCGAAGCCGGGGGAGGAGCGCATGGTGGAGACGGTCTACACGCTGCCGAGCCTCGTCGGCCCGAAGGATGCGGAAATGGTCAAGGTGGGGTACTTTAAGCCGTTGGTTGAAGCCCCGGGATGGATGAAGGGGAAAGACGCGGCCAAGAAGCTGAACACGCTGGTGTGGTCCGTGCTGGGTGGCCTGGCCGTGTACGGCGTGCTGCGCCTCTGGGCGCGCAGGCGGCTGGGTGCAGTGCTCCAGCCGACGCTGCGTGACGTCGAGCCCGAGCTCTTGGACGAGATCAGCTACCGCGCCATCGCCATTGGTTTTCCCATCTTCACCCTCGGCGGGCTGATCTTCGCCATGATCTGGGCCCACGAGGCGTGGGGCCGCTTCTGGG